>NZ_JBHUEO010000046.1:0-20684 GCF_042680885.1 Siminovitchia sediminis
CCGCCAGCGTTCGTCCTGAGCCAGGATCAAACTCTCATAAAAGATGTTTGTTAGCTCATTTTAAAGCTGACTAAAAATCATAAATTATTGACGTTTCGTTTCGTTCAGTTTTCAAAGATCAAACTTTTTCTCGAGCCGCTCCGTTTGGGCGACTTTTATATCATATCAACCTATCAAGTATATGTCAACAGCATTTTCAAAGGATTTTTTTGTTAAAAGACATATTTTGAACAGCGATTAATAATATATCACCTTTTATAAATTCTGGCAATGTTTTTCTTTTAAATAAAAAAGAAGCGCCGATCACCTGACGCTCCTTTTTTGAATTACAAAAAGGTGGGTTCTTGTATACATACACGCATGGTTCACTTCAACACCCAGACCGGCACTTGGGCTTATCTCTCTTACGAATCATACAGCTCTTCACCTGTAATTTCCTCATCATTCGGTGTCGTAGTGATTTCCTCGAGTCCTTCTGTCTCTTCTACTTTTGCAACTGTAGCGACAGATTCATCCTCATCAAGCCGGATTAAAATGACACCTTGTGTATTACGCCCCATCACTGAGATATCTTCCACAGACATCCGGATCAACACACCTTTTGCTGTGATCAGCATAAGGTCTTCCTCGCCCCTGACTGTTTCAAGCGCAACTAATGATCCTGTTTTTTCTGTAATATGGCTGGTAATCAGCCCTTTTCCACCGCGAGTTTGAATTCTGTACTCTGCAGCCGGTGTCCTTTTTCCGTAGCCGTTCTTTGTTACAACAAGGACATCATGTTCTTCTTCCAGGATTTCCATTCCAATGACTTCATCTTCATTGGACAAGTTGATGCCTTTAACTCCTGTAGCTGTCCTTCCCATTGGACGCACATCTGTTTCATGGAAACGAATGAGCAGACCGTCTTTGGTGCCGATCACAATATTTTTGTTGTTATCTGTCAGCTGCACTGAGATTAGCTCATCATTTTCTCTTAGATTCAGTGCTATCAGGCCGTTTGTTCTTATATTGGCAAAAGCTGATAAAGGGGTCCGTTTTACAAGGCCCTGTTTTGTTGCGAAGAATAAATACCAGTCTTCAAGGTATTCTTCCACACAAATGATCGTATTGATCCATTCTCCTTTTTGGATGCCCAGCAAATTGATGATTGGAAGTCCTTTAGCTGTTCTGCTGAACTCAGGAATCTCATATCCCTTCGCTTTATAGACTTTCCCTTTGTTTGAGAAAAATAAAATCGTATCGTGCGTAGATGTTGTAAGTAAATGCTCAACAAAGTCGTCTTCATGGGTTTCCATGCCCTGGACACCGCGTCCTCCGCGTTTTTGGCTTCTATAAGTGGAAATGGGAAGACGCTTGATATATCCGTTATGAGTCAATGTCACTACGACGTTTTCTCTCGGAATCAGGTCTTCATCCTCAAGCTGGCCGACACCTCCCGATACAATCTCCGTCCGGCGGCCGTCATTAAACCGCTCTTTAACTTCAAGAAGCTCTTCACGAATAATCTCCAGAATTTTTTCCTCATCAGCCAAAATAGCTTTTAATTCGGAAATTAACTTCACCAGAGATTGATATTCTTCTTCGATTTTTTCCCGCTCGAGACCGGTCAGTCGCTGCAATCGCATATCAAGGATGGCTTGTGCCTGCTTTTCACTCAAGCTGAATTGCTCCATTAATCCGGTTCGGGCAATATCGGTAGTTTCCGATCCCCTGATCAAGTTGATAATGGCATCAATATGATCCAAAGCAATGCGAAGTCCTTCAAGAATATGTGCACGGGCTTCTGCTTTTCGAAGCTCGTACTCTGTCCTTCTTCTGATTACAACTTTCTGATGTTCCAAATAATGGTAAAGACACTGCTTAAGGTTCAATACTTTTGGCTGTCCATCAACCAATGCAAGCATGTTGATGCCAAAACTAGTTTGAAGGGCAGTCATTTTATACAAATTATTCAGGATGACATTCGCATTCGCATCTCTGCGGACTCCAATAACAATTCTCATTCCGACACGGTCCGATTCATCCCTGAGCTCAGTAATACCATCAATTTTCTTCTCGCGGACGAGATCGGCAATCCGCTCGATCAGCCTTGCCTTGTTCACCTGGTAAGGAAGTTCTTTAATGATGATTGTCTCCCGGCCGTTTGATTTCGTCTCAATCTCGGCTCTGCCCCGCATCATGATTGATCCTCGGCCTGTCTCATATGCCCGTCTAATTCCGCTCCTGCCAACAATTAAACCGGCCGTTGGAAAATCGGGTCCCGGAATAAATTCCATTAATTCCTGTATCGTGATATCCGGGTCTTTGCTTAATGTAATGATGGCATCAATGACTTCTCCGAGCTGATGAGGAGGAATATTTGTTGCCATCCCGACGGCAATGCCTGAGGTTCCGTTCACGAGCAGATTGGGAAACCGGGCAGGCAGCACAACAGGCTCTTTTTCCGAACCATCGTAGTTGTCTTTGTAATCAATCGTATCTTTGTTAAGGTCTCTAACAAGCTCCATGGAAATCTTTGACATTCTGGCTTCTGTATACCGCATGGCAGCCGCTGAATCACCATCAATGGAACCAAAGTTTCCGTGTCCGTCTACAAGCATATACCGGTAGCTGAAATCCTGTGCCATCCGGACCATCGTTTCATACACAGCAGAGTCACCGTGCGGGTGATATTTACCAATGACTTCACCGACAATCCTGGCGGATTTTTTATAAGCTTTGTCGCTTGTCATCCCAAGATCGTTCATGGCATATAAAATCCGTCTGTGAACCGGCTTCATGCCGTCCCGGACATCGGGAAGGGCGCGAGAAACAATGACGCTCATCGCATAATCAAGAAAGGATGAACGCATCTCCTGGCTTAAATTAACTTCTTTGATATTATCAGGCATTTCTGGCATAAACTCACAACCTTCCTAGTTCCTTAAAAAAAGCGAGTGAAGCAGCACATCCCAATCCTGCGTCACTTGCTTTCAGTCGAAAATTATATATCTAAGTTTTTGACATTTAACGCATTTTCTTCGATAAAAAGGCGCCGCGGTTCTACTTTTTCACCCATAAGCATGTCAAACGTTTCATCCGCTTCAATCGCGTCTTCCAAACTTACCTGAAGGAGAAGCCTTGAATCTGGATCCATCGTTGTATCCCAGAGCTGGTCCGGATTCATTTCTCCGAGACCTTTATAGCGCTGGATGCCCGGCAAAGGCTGTTTGGGCAGATCCTCCAAAACATCCTCCAGTTCGCTGTCAGAATACGCGTACAAAACTTTTTTGCCTTGGCTGACTTTAAATAAAGGCGGCTGGGCAATATAAATATAACCTGCTTCCACAAGCGGACGCATATAGCGATAAAAAAGTGTAAGAAGCAACGTCCGGATATGTGCACCGTCAACATCCGCATCCGTCATAATTACGACTTTATGATATCTGGCTTTAGATATATCAAACTCTTCTCCGATCCCTGTTCCAAGAGCCGTTATGATTGCTCGGACCTCATCATTTGAGAAAACCCGGTCAAGCCTTGCCTTTTCCACATTGATAATCTTACCTTTCAGAGGCAAAATTGCTTGAAAATGGCGGTCACGTCCTTGTTTGGCTGATCCTCCGGCAGAGTCCCCCTCAACGATAAACAACTCACTGATCTCCGCATCTCTGGAGGAGCAATCAGCCAGTTTTCCAGGAAGATTGGACACTTCCAAAGCATTTTTCCGGCGGGTCAACTCCCTGGCTTTTCTAGCAGCCATGCGCGCTCTGGCAGCCATACTGCCTTTTTCCACAATCTTCTTGGCTAACGAAGGGTTTTCCAATAAATATTTTTCAAAATGCTCGGAGAAAAGTGCATCGGTAATGGTACGTGCTTCCGAGTTTCCAAGTTTGGTCTTCGTCTGGCCCTCAAACTGCGGGTCAGGATGCTTGATAGAAATAATGGCTGTCAGCCCTTCACGGACATCTTCCCCGGTTAAGTTGCTGTCATTCTCTTTAAAAATTTGGCTTTTACGTGCATAATCATTGACCACTCTCGTCAACGCCGATTTAAATCCGGATTCATGCGTACCGCCTTCATACGTGTGGATATTATTGGCAAAAGAGTATATATTGCTCGCATATCCATCGTTATATTGCATGGCGATCTCAATGGAGATGTCATCCCGTTCCCCTTCAATATAGATGGGTTCTTCATGGAGTAACTCCTTGGATCGATTCAAGTGCTCCACATAAGAAATGAGCCCGCCTTCGTAATGATATTCTTTTCTTACCGTTTCTTCTTCACGCTTATCCTCAATGACCAGCTTCAAGCCCTTGTTTAAAAACGCAAGCTCCCGGGTACGAGTAGACAGAGTTTCAAAGTCAAATTCAACCGTTTCAGTAAAAATTTCAGGATCCGGTTTAAAATGAATGGTTGTTCCTGTCCGTTCAGTCTCGCCGATAATTTTTAAGTCAAACAGTGGTACACCGCGAGCGTACTTTTGGTAATGGATATTTCCGTTCAAATGTACATACACTTCCAGTTCACTGGAAAGCGCGTTTACAACAGAAGCACCCACACCGTGGAGACCGCCGGATACTTTATAGCCGCCGCCCCCAAATTTCCCGCCTGCATGAAGCACAGTCAGAATGACTTCAACCGCCGGACGGCCCATTTTCTCCTGGATTCCAACCGGTATACCCCGGCCGTTGTCCTGGACTGTAATGCTGTTATCCGCTTCAATGGTTACCACGATTTCATCACAATAACCGGCCATGGCCTCATCAATGCTATTATCAACAATTTCCCATACGAGATGGTGCAGGCCTCTGGGGCCTGTTGACCCAATATACATCCCCGGGCGTTTGCGAACCGCTTCCAGCCCTTCCAGCACCTGAATCTGATGTTCATCATATGTCTGTTCCTGCATTGCTCTTTGTTCCATTGACAAAACGATTCACCTGCACTTTCCATCTATTTCATCATGAATCCTAACTATTCACGAGTATTTCACTTAACGCTCTTTTTTTTAATGTGGCAATGGCAACGGGCGATAAATACATATGTGTTGAGGTAATGACTAAAGATTTAAATGATCCATTGGCCAAAGACACCAACTCAGATTTTCTTCTGTCCAAGAGTTCCTGAAGTTCTTTCGAGTCGTTCACTGTCTGCTTATCCAATATCGCAATAATTTCGTTTGACCGGACCAGCACATCGTCTCCGACATGGACATACATGTTCTCACCTCATTGCCCTTTTGTGATTGTGCCATTATGCACATAGAAACTGTCCGCTTCTTTAATGGTTTGGTGGTCGATTCCATTTGTCGTCGTCGTCGTGACAAACGTCTGGACTTTTCCTTGGATCGTGTTCAACAAATGTGATTGACGGTAGTCATCCAATTCCGAAAGTACATCATCCAAGAGCAGAATCGGATATTCTCCAATTTCAGATTGAATCAGTTCAATTTCGGCAAGTTTTACGGACAGGGCGGCTGTTCGCTGCTGTCCCTGTGAACCGAATGTATGAACGTCACGCCCGTTCACAGAAAAGCTTATATCATCACGGTGGGGGCCGACCAGGCTGATACCGCGGTCAATTTCCCTATCCCTTATAGATGCAAGCTTTTCTTCGAATATAGTAATCATTTTGGACGAATCCGAGTCTTCTGATACATCCAGTGACGGTTTATATAAAATGCCGAGTGTTTCCAGTCCGCGGGAAATACCGGCATGAATCGGTTGGGCCCATTCCTCCAGCAGGTGGATAAATTCAAATCGTTTCCTGATGATTTTCACTGCCGATTCGATAAATTGTTCATCCAGCACATCCAAAAACGTCTGATCTGTTTGCCGCCTGCTTTGCAGCTGTTTTAAATAATGGTTCCGCTGTTGCAGGACTTTCTGGTACTGGCCGATATCAAAAAGATAAACGGGTGAAACCTGACCAATCTCCATATCAATAAAACGACGCCTTATTTGAGGGCTCCCTTTCACAAGGCGGAGATCTTCAGGCGCAAACATGACAACGTTCATATTACCGACATAATGACTTAATTTTCTTTGTTCTATATGATTAAACTTAGCCTTTTTCCCTTTTTTGGAAATTATTAACTGTAAAGGGACAGAACCATTCGTTTTTTGAACTCTACCCTCTATTTTAGCATAATCCTCGTCCCAACGTATTAAATCTTTATCATTGGATGTTCTGTGGGATTTTGCCATGCCCAGCACATAGATCGCTTCCATGACATTTGTTTTCCCCTGGGCATTTTCTCCTACAAAAACATTCACTTTATTTTCAAAAGAAAGTGAGAGTTGACCATAATTACGGTAATTACCCAATTCAAGTTCTTTAATATACATGGAGTCAACATCCTTTAATTGACAACAAGGAAACTTCCAATTCCTTCAATGTCAACGCGGTCGCCAATGGACAGTTTTCTGCCTCTTCGCTGATCTTGATCGCCATTTACAAGCACGGTATGTTCACTGAGAAACCACTTTGCCATGCCTCCGGAATCAATCAAATCCGCCAGTTTTAAAAATTGTCCAAGGGTGATAGTGTCCGTCTCAATTTTTATTTCTGTTTCCACATTCTCACTCATTTCGTATCAAGTCATTCTTACTTATATTTTACTAAAAAATCGGCTTCGTGACAAAGATTAGCCGGACAAAAACCGCTGGTTTATGCTTAACAAATCATACAAAGCGTACAGTTGAAAATAGACCTTCGCTCGTTTGAGACAAAAGCACGACAACCGTTCATTTTTGTCAGCCAATAAAAGAAAAACCTGCCTGAAAGGCAGGTCATTTACGCGGTTCTTACAGGCAAAATAAGCTGTAAAATAGATGGATCTTCTGCAGATCGAATGATGAAAGGGCGCATGGCCCCCGTAAAACTGATCATAATATTTGTTCCATCCACAGCACGCAGGGCTTCCATCATATATTTGGCGCTGAAAGAAATTGTCAGCTCTTCTCCCTCAAGAGATTCTATTGGAATTTCCTCCGATACATGGCCGATCTCCGGTGTGTTGGAGGAAATCTCCAGAAGGTGATCACCCATAGAAATCAGTTTCACAACATTGTTTCTTTCTTCCCTTGCCAGCAAAGAGGCACGGTCAATGGCATCATTAAACAACTTTCCGTCCAGCGTAATATTTGTCTTATAATCTGTCGGAATGAGACGGGATGTATCTGGATAGTTCCCTTCAAGCCGTCTTGTATAAAAATGAATATTTTTCGATTTAAATAAAATTTGATTTTCTGTCATGACAATACTAACTTGCTGGTCATTATCATCTAAAATTTTACTGAGCTCAAGCAAACTTTTACCCGGAATGACTGTTTGATAATGAACCTCTTGGGGTACATCCACAGGCGATGTTTTTCTTGCAAGCCGGTGACTGTCCGTAGCCACGCAAATCAGCTGGCCATTTTTAATTTCCCACTTGACACCTGTCAAGATAGGACGTATTTCTGAGGTGGACACAGCAAATACGGTCTGCCGAATCATAGTTTTCAACAAATCACTTGGAATTGAAAAGGTGTCTTCATTTGAGATTTGCGGAAGATGCGGATATTCCGCAGGATCAAAACCGTTTAAATGAAATTCTGCCTTTCCTGATTTGATGAGTACATGCCGGCCGTCCTCAGTTGTTATTTCTACAGTATCCATCGGGAGCTTTTTGACAATATCCCCAAAAAATCTGGCATTTAAAACAATGCCGCCAGGACTTTTCATTTCGATCAATTGATCGCCGTCTTCTTCAACAGGTATAAAAGATTCAATTGAAACATCGGAATCACTTCCGGTAAATGTAATCCCATCATGGTCAGCAACAATTTTAATACCCGTCAATATAGGTATCGTCGTTCTTGAAGAAACAGCTCTCATGACATGTTGAACGCTGCTGATGAGGCGGTTTCGCTGAATGATAAATTGCATGCTTCCTTCCCTCATTTCAAGCCTTTATATTATTTATTTTTTTAAAAAAAATCGTAGTACTAGTAGTAGGTGCTGTGGATATGTTGATAAGTGTGTGAATGAATGAAAATGAAAGATGTTCACATGTGGACATCTTGTGCAGCAATGCGACAATCTTATACACAATATCCCCATCAAGGATGTTTTAATGATTCTAGTATGCCATTGATCCGATTTTGAAATTCTGAATCAGATTCCAGCATTTTAGCTATTTTATCGTAGGCATGGATCACAGTTGTATGGTCCCGTCCGCCAAATTCGTCTCCAATTTTCGGCAAAGATAAATCCGTCAGTTCCCTGGAAAGGTACATAGCAATCTGTCTTGGAAAAGCAATGGATTTTGTCCTTTTTTTTGCTTTAAAATCTTCAAGTTTTACGTTGTATTCAGCACCGACCGCTTTTTGAATATCCAACACGGTAATCACTCTTGGTTTTGAGCTGGGAATAATATCTTTTAGTGCCTCAGCAGCCAAATCAGCATTGATGTCTTTGTTAATTAAAGAAGAATAGGCAACGACGCGGATCAATGCACCTTCAAGTTCACGAATATTCGTATCAATTTGGTTTGCTATGTACAGCATGGCTTCATTTGGAATATCCAACCCGTCCGCTTTGGCTTTTTTGCGTAAGATGGCAATTCTTGTTTCCAAATCAGGCGGAGTGATATCAGTGATCAACCCCCATTCAAAGCGGGATCTCAGCCGCTCTTCCAAAGTCGGTATTTCTTTGGGCGGTCTGTCACTGGAAATGATAATCTGCTTGCTGTCTTCATGAAGTGCATTAAATGTATGGAAAAATTCTTCCTGTGTTTGTTCTTTTCCGGCTATAAATTGAATATCGTCTATTAAAAGGACGTCTACATTTCGATATTTATCTCTAAAATTCTCCGCTTTATTGTCACGAATAGAGTTAATGAATTCATTGGTGAACTTTTCAGAAGAGATATACAGGACCTTAGCAGCCGGATTATGCTCAAGTACATAATGGCCGATGGCATGAAGCAAATGTGTTTTTCCGAGCCCTACGCCTCCGTAAATAAACAAAGGGTTATAGGCATTTGCAGGTGCTTCAGCAACCGCCAGTGAAGCTGCATGTGCAAAGCGGTTGCCCGCCCCGATTACAAATGTGTCAAATGTATATTTTGGATTTAGCATATTCTGATATGCCTCATCTCTTCTGGCTTCCTGAATGGTGTTCACTTTGGGAGCCGGTTCCTTCTGCAGCTCATCTTCCGCATCAGGCGGAATGATAAATTTAACATGTAAATGTTCACCGACGAGATCATATAAAATGCTGGAAATTAATTTAGTATAACGGCCTTCAAGCCAATCTCTCGCAAATTCATTGGGGACAGCAACAATCATTGTATCGCCATGGAGCTCAAAAGCTTCGGTAGATTTTAACCATGTATCAAAACTCGGTTTACTAATCTTTTTTTCTATCTTTCCGAGCACTTTCTCCCAAAGATCAGACAGGTTTTCCAATACTTTACCTCCTTTTCTAAGCTCATTAGGGACATTGGAATGCCTTTGAGGAATTTTACCGGATGTGGAAAAGGATATATATGTAGAAACTATCTTTTCGACAATATCCACGAAATGTGGACAATGATATTCAAAGCGGATGAATAAGTAATCCACAAGTTATTCACACTTTGTGGATAAAATAAGAATGAAGATATGTTCTCCACAAATAAAACAATTTTATCATACCAAATAAAATGAAGGACTGCAATGAATGGAAGACATTATCCACATCATTAAAAATTACCGCATCTGAGATTATCAACAGCCGTAGAATTTGTGAAAAACTTGTCGATAAATAGTGTGAATAAGAAAAAACCGCGCACAAATCATCCACAGGCAAGGATGAAGAGATCTCACAGCTTAGATCTGACAAAAAAAGTGGCAGGAGAGGTTGACAATCGTTTAATCACGTCTTTATAATTAGTAAGACTGTCTAAACTGTGATTGTGAAATCCTCGAGGAGGTGTCAATAAAATGAAAAGAACATTCCAACCAAATACAAGAAAAAGAAGCAAAGTCCACGGTTTTCGTGCGAGAATGAGCTCCAAAACTGGACGTAGAATCTTAGCCCGTCGTCGTCGTAAAGGGAGAAAAGTATTATCAGCGTAGACCACTGAAACGTCTCAGTGGTCTTTTTTCTAATAGAAAAAGTGTAAATCCGACAGGATAGCAAAACCAGGAAGATTTGCGCTTTTTCTCTAGTTCTGAGGTGGGTGTATGAAAAAAGCTTATAGAATTAAGAGCAATACTGATTTCCAGGCAGTGTTTAAAAAGGGAAAGTCTGTGGCGAACAGGCAGTTCGTCCTTTATGCACTGGAGAAAAAAGAACAGACTCATTTCAGGATTGGTTTGTCTGTAAGCAAGAAGATCGGAAATGCTGTGACAAGGAATCGGATTAAGCGCTATATCCGGCAAGTTTTCTATGAACTCGAGGATCAAGTGAGTCACAATCAGGATTTTGTTATTATCGCCAGAAAACCGGCGGCCGACATGGATTACCATTCTGTAAAAAAGAGCCTGGAACATGTACTCCGGCTTGGGAAGTATTTAAAAAAGTTAAAACACAGATAAAAATGAACATTTCCATCAACAGGACGAATGAAAAATGGTAAAATAACCGTTAGACGATACAGTGACTTTTCATACATAGGGAGGATACGTAGTTTTGAAAAAGAGAATACTCCTCGCAGCAGCCATGCTCGGCTTGCTGATCTTGGCAGCCGGCTGTTCATCAATAGAGAATCCCGAACCAATTACATCTGAAAGTACAGGTTTTTGGAGCAAGTATATTGTTTATCCTTTATCATGGTTAATTACCACATCTGCTGAAATGACAGGGGACAGCTATGGATTGGGAATTATCATTGTAACCCTGTTAATCCGTTTGGCCATTCTGCCGTTGATGATTAAGCAGACGCAAAATTCAAAAGCTATGCAGCTGCTCCAGCCGGAAATGCAGAAACTAAGAGAAAAGTATAGTTCTAAAGATGCACAAACCCAGCAAAAGTTACAGCAGGAAATGATGCAGTTATTTCAAAAACATGGGGTTAACCCGCTGGCCGGCTGTTTTCCATTGCTTATACAAATGCCGATTCTCATCGGTTTTTATCAGGCAATTATCAGAACCGAAGAAATTGCCACTCATACATTCCTTTGGTTTGACTTGGGGGCACCGGATCCTTACTTTATATTGCCGCTCGTGGCCGGATTAACGACATTCCTGCAGCAGAAAATTATGATGGCAGGAACAGAAGGCATGAATCCCCAAATGCAAATGATGCTATATATCATGCCGGTAATGATTATTATTTTTGCAATCAGTTTTCCATCTGCTCTTGCTTTATACTGGGTAGTCGGGAATATATTCATGATTATTCAAACATATTTTATCAAGCCGCCCATTTCAAACAATGAAGCGGCCGGAAAAGAAAAGGTGAGGGGAGCTAAAAAGTGAGACAAGTCACTGCAACCGGATCAACCGTGGAAGAAGCAGTACAATCAGCTTTGGCTCAACTAGAAAAAACAGAAGATCAAGTCGATATAAAAGTAGTAGATGAAGGAAAAAGAGGATTATTTGGTTTGTTTGGATCTCGTCCGGTGGTTGTCGAAGTATCGGCAAAGCCGGACGCTATTGAATCCTCAAAACAATTTTTACAAGAGATCATCCGAAATATGGGAATTGAGGCCCAAATAGATATTGTGGATCATGGCGAACGCAATGTCATGTTTAATATATCAGGAGAAAAGTTGGGCCTGCTGATCGGAAAGAGAGGCCAAACGCTCAATGCTTTGCAATATTTGACACAGCTTGTCGCGAATCGCTATTCATCTCATTATATACGTGTTATCTTAAATCCTGAGAACTACAGGGAAAGGCGGGAAGAGACATTGACACGCCTGGCCGAAAGAATGGCAGCTAAGGCAAAGCAGCTGGGCAAACCCGTGTCTCTGGAGCCCATGCCGAATTATGAACGGAAAATCATACATACTGCATTGGCCAACAACGAAAGGGTTGAGACAGTCTCTAAAGGAGAAGAGCCAAAACGATTCGTTGTAATCCAGCCAAAATAACACCTCCCATGAACAGGGGGTGTTTTTTTGTGGCAAATGGGCGATGCCGAATGAAAATTCTAACAGGTGCAGATATGTCTATCAATTTTCATGATGCCCAAACATGCGAACAATGGACAAAATGGTCACCATGAATGGTTCGAGAAACCCAAATAAGCAGAACGATGGGTAAAAGAGCGGTCAAGGCCGTTTCAAGAAACTTAATGCGGCAACAGAACGTTCGGACGGTCGCCTATAAAATGAGTAAAGCGGCTCAGATGAATGTTCGTCTTCCGGGGCCAGTGGTCATCGTTCTTCTGGCAGAAGCAGCCAGTCCAATAAAAAGAGTGCAAAACGTTATACGAGTAGATTGTTATTCACATGTGGATATTATAAAATAAAGAATACGGCTTTTTGCTTGTGGATAAAAACGTTGTTTTGGACGGAAGGGTCAATTGTGACATTTTGCGGATATGAGATTCGTTGAATATCAATTATTTTTAATATAAAAGTGGTGATTGTTTTGGATTTCGATACAATTGCAGCCATATCTACACCGCTCGGTGAGGGTGGAATCGCCATCGTTAGAATAAGTGGGGATCAAGCCATCGGCATAGCTGATAAAATTTTTCGGAGTGCCAACGGAAAACAGCTGGAGGAGATGGATTCACATACGATTCATTATGGCCGTCTGATTCAGCCGAGAACAGAAGAAATGATAGAAGAAGTCATGGTAACAGTTATGAGGGCACCGCGGACTTACACAAAGGAAGATGTGGTAGAAATCAACTGCCATGGAGGAATGGTGTCGGTCAACCGCGTTCTTCAGCTAGTATTAAACAATGGAGCCAAGCTTGCAGAACCGGGGGAATTTACAAAAAGAGCTTTTTTAAATGGAAGAATTGATTTGTCACAGGCAGAAGCAGTGATGGATTTGATCAGGGCGAAAACTGACAAAGCCATGAATGTGGCACTGAATCAGATGGAAGGGCGCCTGTCAAAATTAATCAAATCCTTGCGTCAAGATATCCTGGAGACTCTTGCTCACGTGGAAGTAAACATTGACTACCCGGAATATGACGATGTGGAAGAAATGTCACACCGCATGTTGAGGGAAAAGGCGGATCATATCGAAAAAGAAATTAAAAAATTATTAAAAACCGCTGAACAAGGTAAAATATTGCGTGATGGATTATCGACGGTTATTATAGGTCGACCGAATGTTGGAAAATCCTCTTTGTTGAATAGTCTAGTACAGGAAAATAAAGCCATTGTGACGGACATACCCGGAACGACGAGGGATGTCATTGAAGAATATGTGAATGTGCGCGGAGTCCCACTGCGCCTGATCGATACAGCGGGTATTAGGGAAACAGAAGATATAGTAGAAAGAATTGGTGTAGAGCGGTCAAGAAAAGTATTAAAAGAAGCTGATCTGATTTTACTTGTACTCAATTCCGCTGAGCCGCTGACAGCAGAAGATCAGCAGCTGTTTCAAGCAGTTGAAGGCATGGATGTTATTGTGATTGTCAATAAAACGGATTTGCCGGGAAAAATCAATATTGGGCAGGTCCGGGACTTAGCAGGAAAACATCAAGTGATTAGCACTTCTTTGCTGAAGGAAGAGGGGATTGATGATCTGGAACAGGCGATCTCCGACCTGTTTTTTCAGGGAGAGTTGGAATCGGGAGACATCACATACGTGTCAAACAGCCGTCATATTGCTTTGCTTCATCAGGCGCTTCAGGCAATGGAAGATGTAAAGCAAGGGATTGAAGCAGGCACGCCGATTGATATCGTTCAGATTGATATGACAAGGACGTGGGAAATTCTTGGCGAAATTATTGGAGACACGGTTCAGGATAGTTTGATTGACCAGCTATTCTCTCAATTCTGCTTAGGTAAATAAGAAAAAGGAGGTTATCGTCATGCAAAAGTATGAAGCAGGCCAGTACGATATTATTGTGGTCGGAGCCGGACATGCCGGATGTGAAGCGGGTCTGGCGGCTGCCCGAATGGGTGCAAAAACGTTAATGATCACAATCAACCTCGACATGGTTGCATTTATGCCATGCAATCCCTCCATTGGCGGTCCTGCCAAAGGAGTAGTTGTACGGGAAATCGATGCACTTGGCGGGGAAATGGGAAAAAATATAGATAAAACGGCTATTCAAATCAGGATGCTCAATACGGGGAAGGGGCCTGCTGTACAAGCGCTTCGTGCGCAGGCAGATAAATTCCAGTATCAGCATGAAATGAAAAACACATTGGAAAATGAACCGAATCTTACGCTTCATCAGGGAATGGTAGATGAACTGATTGTAGAAGACGGTGTTTGTAAAGGCGTTGTCACGATGACAGGCGCTGTTTATCGTTCTAAAGCAGTCGTTATTACAACCGGAACCTTCCTTCGCGGTGAGATTATTTTGGGTGAATTAAAATACTCAAGCGGTCCGAACAATCAGCAGCCATCCATTAAGCTGTCAGAACATCTGAAGGAACTTGGTTTTGAGATGGAACGTTTTAAAACCGGTACACCCCCAAGAATCAACAGCCAGACGATCGATTACAGCCAGACTGAAATTCAGCCGGGAGATGAAGAACCCAGGGCTTTCAGTTATGAAACAACGAAAATGATTACAGATCAGCTGCCTTGCTGGCTGACCTACACAAATGAAAATACACACAGACTTATTGATGAAAATCTCCATCGTTCACCGATGTTTTCAGGAATGATTAAGGGTACAGGGGCCCGCTATTGTCCATCTATAGAAGACAAAGTCGTCCGCTTTAATGACAAGCCGCGACATCAAATTTTCTTAGAGCCGGAAGGACGCCATACGAATGAAGTATACGTTCAGGGACTCTCCACCAGTTTACCCGAAGAAGTCCAGCATCAGCTTCTTAAAACAATTCCGGCATTGGAAAATGCCCGTATGATGAGACCGGGTTATGCAATCGAGTATGATGCGATCGTACCGACTCAACTATGGCCGACATTGGAAACGAAAAAAGTGAAAAACCTCTATACCGCCGGACAAATCAACGGTACATCCGGTTATGAAGAAGCGGCAGCACAGGGGATCATGGCCGGGATTAATGCGGCACGGAACATTTTTGGCAAAGATGAAGTGGTTCTAAGCCGCTCCGACGCCTATATCGGAGTATTAATCGATGATCTTGTCACAAAAGGAACAAATGAGCCGTATCGCCTGCTTACCTCGCGGGCGGAATACCGGCTGCTTCTTCGCCAGGACAACTGCGATCTGCGGCTGACAAAACTCGGATATGAGCTTGGACTTATTTCCCAGGAAAGATATGATAAGTTTGTCCAGAAAAAAGAGGCGATTGAGGCGGAGATCAAACGCCTGCAAAAGACGATCCTGAAACCAAATGAACAAACGCAGGCACTTATTCGTGAGGCTGGCGGCAGTGAATTGAAAGACGGAATCCGGGCATCAGATTTATTGAAGCGTCCGGAAATGAAATATTCCCATATTGTCCAATTGGTGCCAACCGAAGAAGAGTTGTCCCCGGATGTAATTGAACAAGTTGAAATTCAAATCAAATATGAAGGATATATAGATAAGTCATTGCAACAGGTAGAAAAACTTAAGAAACTGGAGAATAAAAAAATCCCGGAAAATATAGATTACGATGCGATTCATGGGATAGCAACGGAAGCACGCCAAAAGTTGAAAAAGGTGCGACCGCTGTCCATTGCCCAAGCTTCACGTATTTCCGGAGTGAATCCGGCAGATATATCTATTCTGTTGGTATATATTGAGCAAGGAAAAATCGCCCGTGTGTCAGGGGATGACTGATGAATAGAAAAGCGAAAGGCGGCCGATCAGGGGCGACAAGCGCTGGAGACAAACCAGTGAAGGCGTAGTTTGCCTTCAATGGTTTTGTTGAAGCGACCTCGAGCCCCAGCCGCCTGTAGCTGGACAAAAGACAGAAGTCTGCAAGCTAAACACTGCAGCAACTGGAGTAGGAAAGGATCAGCCATGAATATTGAGGAATTTACAAAACACCTGAAAAGCAGAGGGATCGAATTAAACGGCCAACAGCTGGATCAGTTCGATCGATATTTTAAGGTTCTTGTCGAATGGAATGAAAAAATGAATTTAACTGCGATCACTGATCGAGAGGAAGTTTATCTTAAGCACTTCTTCGACTCGGTGAGCGCCGCTTTTTTTCTGGACTTCAGCAAGCCGTTGTCACTTTGTGATGTGGGTGCGGGAGCAGGATTTCCCGGCATTCCGCTGAAAATCTGTTTTCCCGGAATTCGAATAACAATTGTAGATTCATTAAAAAAACGCATTACTTTTTTACATGAACTTGCAAAGGAACTAGAACTACAGGATGTTTCATTTTTTCATGACCGGGCGGAAACCTTTGCTAAAAAAGAAGAATTTCGCGAGCAGTTTGATCTAGTTACTGCACGCGCCGTAGCGAGGATGTCCGTTTTAAGCGAATTGTGTTTGCCGCTCGTCAAGGAAGGCGGCCGCTTCGTTGCATTTAAGGCTGCTAATGCCAAAGAGGAGATGGCAGCCGGAGAAAAAGCAATCAACCTACTGGGTGGAAAGTTCACCGATATTTATTCTTTTGAATTGCCGTTGGAACACAGCGAAAGAAATATTATCGTAGTGGAAAAGGTAAAAAAAACACCAAAAAAATATCCGCGCAAGCCAGGTATGCCCAATAAATTGCCGCTGGAATAACTTTTTACATGATAAAACAGCTAGGGCACGTAATGTATAAAAGGGGATGCTCTCGTTTTTATACGCAAGGTGATCAAATGGACAAGATGCGGCAGCCCAAGTTTGCCCAGGTGTCATCAGGCGCAGGCCCATTAGCAGCAAGGAAGCTGTTTGAGGGGAGAAGAATATGCCCTTGAAACTAAGCATCTCATGGGGAGCGTATAGCCCGTCATAAAGTTACGTTTCACGTTTCATAGGATGTGATGTGGGCAGTTGCTTTGCGAGGTTGCCCCAATCAAAATTCGGCTTGTATATGCAGCTAAAGCTGTGCGCTTTCCTTTTCTTGCAAAACAGAGCAAAAGTTCGGCAGGAAATATGATAGAAAAAATAGTATGATGTATAGTAGGGAGTTACTATTTCAAGGTGGTGTAGAAGGATGAAACATCCTTTCTCGCGTTTTTTTGGATTGGGTGATAAGGACCTGCCGATAGAAAAAGAGAATGAGGCAGATGATTCAGTCGAAAGGGAAGAAGTTAGAAATATAGCTGTTTCTGCCATTTCCCCCAACCGATTCCAGCCAAGGACCATTTTTGATGAATCCAAAATAGAGGAATTGGCCCGTACCATCCATACACATGGAATCATCCAGCCGATTGTCGTCAGAGAAGCAGGAAATGACCGGTATGAAATCATTGCGGGTGAACGCAGATTTCGCGCTGTACAAATGCTTGAGTGGGAAGAAATACCTGCCATTATAAAAAATTTAAGTGATACAGAGACAGCTTCAGTTGCTTTAATTGAAAATCTTCAGAGGGAAGAATTGACTCCGATTGAAGAAGCGATTGCGTACGGAAAACTGCTGGAGCTACATAATCTAACCCAGGAAGCATTGGCACAAAGACTTGGCAAGGGACAGTCAACAGTAGCGAACAAACTTCGTCTGCTTAAGCTTCCCGAAGAAGTCCAAGAGGGACTTTTACAAAAGAAAATTACAGAACGCCATGCGCGTGCATTAATGCCGTTGAAAGCGGCGGATAAACAGATTCAGCTTATGAACTTAATCATTGATAAAAATTTGAACGTCAAACAAACAGAAGAACATGTTGCCAAAATGCTGTCCAAACAGGACAAGCCCAAGCGCAGCAGCCGTCGAAAAGCAGTGAGCAAAGATATGCGGATCGCTGTCAATACCATCCGCCAGTCATTGTCCATGGTAGCTGAAAGCGGTATTGAGTTGGACGCAGAAGAAGAAGAGTTTGATCAATATTTCCAAATTACTATTAAAATACCAAAAAATAAAGAAAAATAATTGTTGATTGAACGGGTCATGGGAAGCTTGAAAAAACAAGTTTCCCATTTTTTACGATAATAAAATCTATCAATATTTGTTAAAATAGATGAGGTGCGAAGAATTCGGAGGAATAAGGGGTAGGTGAAATTGTTGGGAAAGATCATTTCCATAGCCAACCAAAAAGGGGGCGTCGGAAAAACGACTACCTCCATTAATTTAGGAGCCTGCTTGGCTTACATCGGTAAAAAGGTTTTAATCGTTGATATTGACCCTCAGGGGAACGCGACTAGTGGTGCGGGTATAGACAAAGGTGATGTCAATGAATGCGTTTATGATGTACTGGTTGACGATGCTGACATAAAACAAGTGATTCAACAAACATCCGTAGACAACTTATCAGTAGTTCCGTCAACAATTCAGTTGGCGGGTGCTGAAATTGAACTTGTCCCGACGATTTCCCGTGAAGTTCGTCTAAAAAGGGCGCTGGAAGAGGTAAAGGATCAATATGATTATATTTTAATAGATTGCCCTCCATCACTCGGTTTATTGACCATCAATGCGTTGACCGCCTCGGACTCAGTCCTGATTCCGGTACAGTGTGAATATTATGCACTGGAGGGGCTCAGCCAGCTGTTAAATACAGTCAGGCTTGTGCAAAAACATTTAAACCAGGACTTAATGATTGAAGGCGTACTTCTTACGATGCTGGACGCCCGGACAAATCTGGGTCTTCAAGTTATCCAGGAAGTAAAAAAATACTTTCAGAATAAAGTTTATCAAACAGTCATCCCCAGAAATATTAGATTAAGCGAAGCACCGAGTCACGGGCAGCCGATCATTATTTATGATCCAAAGTCCCGAGGAGCGGAAGTTTACTTAGAACTCGCAAAGGAAGTGGCTGAAGTTGGCTAAAGGACTGGGTAAAGGCATTAATGCTTTGTTTGCGAACATTAATATGGATGTAGGAACTGAAGAGACAGTAAAAGAAATCCCTGTTAATGAAATTGCGCCTAATCCATTTCAACCGCGAAAAATTTTCTCTGCTGAAGCTATTGATGAGCTGAAGGAATCCATTGAAAAACACGGTATCTTGCAGCCTATCATTTTGAGGAAAATAGATCATGGCTATGAAATTGTTGCGGGTGAAAGACGTTTTCGGGCTGCAAAAGCAGCTCAGCTGGTTAAAGTTCCGGCGGTCGTCAGGGAATTTAACGATCATCAGATGATGGAATTGGCGGTGCTGGAGAATCTCCAGCGAGAAGATTTAACGCCGATGGAAGAAGCGGCAGCCTATCAAACCTTAATGGACAAACTTGGGGTGACACAAGAGGATTTAGCAAAAAGGCTGGGGAAAAGCCGTCCATATATAGCCAATCATGTAAGGCTGCTGACTTTGCCAAAAAGGATCCAGCAGCTGATTAATGAAGGCAAGCTCTCTATGGGGCACGGCCGGACATTGTTGGGCTTAAAACAAAAAAATAAGATGATTCCTGTGGCGGAACAAACGATCCGTGAGGGTTTAAATGTCCGCCAACTGGAAAAAATGATCCAAAGATTAAATGAAAATGTTCCACGTGAAACAAAAAAGCCGGAGAAAAAGAAAGATGTTTTTATTAAGGAATATGAAGACCGATTAAGAGAAAAGTTTGGTACAACGGTCACAATCAGCCAATCAAAGAAAAAAGGAAAAATAGAAATTGAATTTCTTTCACCGGAAGATTTGGAACGCATTTTGGAAATTATGAAGTTAAGCGAATAACGCAGCTTCATCATCGGAAGAGTCGGGTGAGGTCATGGTTTTACTGGGTACGACCGTTAATGTGATCTGCATTATCATCGGAACGCTGTTAGGCAGATTTCTACAAAACATACCGGAGAAAATGAAAGATACAGTCATGTACGCAATTGGACTGTCTGTCATTGTTCTCGGAATACAAATGGGGTTTCAAAGCGAGAACTTTTTGGTTGTAATTATCAGTCTTGTGCTTGGTGCTGTGCTTGGTGAATGGTGGGCTCTGGAAGATAAGCTCAACAAAGTCGGGCAATGGCTGGAAAGTAAGATGGGAAAAGGAAAATCCGGAAGTATTGCGCAGGGATTTGTTACGGCTACGCTGATCTTTACCATTGGTGCAATGGCGACAATCGGAGCATTGGACAGCGGAATGCGAAATGATCATAACGTCCTATATACCAAATCACTCCTTGACGGTTTTACCAGTCTTATTTTATCAACGACTTTAGGAATAGGCGTTATCTTTTCTGTCATTCCGGTCGCCGTGTATCAAGGAAGCATCGCTTTGTTTGCTACTCAAATTAACCAGCTGGTTCCTCAAGAATTGATGGATGTTTTTATCAATGAAATGACAGCAACAGGGGGGCTCATGATTTTCGCCATCGGCTTAAATATGGTGGGACTGACGAAAATCCGTGTGGCGAACTTGCTACCGGGGATTTTGGTAGTTGCTGTTATTGTAACAGTTATGAATGTTTTAAGTTCAAATCTCATGTAAAAAAAAACAGGCGTAGGCCTGTTCAGGCTGTCGAGAAACCCTCGACAGCCTTTTTAATTATTTATAATACTTGTTCTTTCACCGTTTTAATTTGTTAAAATAAAAATAACAAAATATGGCGGTGATAAAGTTGCTCCATACAAAATCA
>NZ_JBHUEO010000047.1:0-31937 GCF_042680885.1 Siminovitchia sediminis
ATTCCCCCGGCAGGGGGAATGTCTTTAATCACTAAGTGGCTCACCCATGTCATAAGGTGGCTCTATTTTATGTCACAAGTGGCTCAAAAAGATGGCAAAGCTGGCTCTATCCCATGGCAATATTCATCCTCGTGGCAGGAAGAGCCCCAAGGCATTATTTTTAGCCTTCCTGCATGCGTTCCTCAACACGGACAAAAACAAAGTCAATGGTGGCGCACATACTGAAACCAATTAAACAATGTGTATTCTTGTCGTATTTTGATTATGTCCATTTTTAGGGGGCTTGACCACTGTCACTTGTCGAATGAACGAAATTATAGCCAGAGAACCATTACAAAAGACCTGTTTTCTTGTAAAATTATGTAAATCACAGTAAAATAAAGAGCATTATACTATCAAGAAAGAAGGGTACATTTTGCTAGATTTACCTAAATTTTTCACCAGGAGAAACAGTAAAAGGATTAGTGAGGATTACGCCTTTGAATATTTGTTTGAGCATTATTCTAACCCTGTTTATATTATGGACAGGGATTTACATATCATTAAAAGAAATCGAGCATTTGAGGAATTACTCCAAATGAAGCCAGGCCATGTGGATGACGTTCTTAAAACCTTGCGCCCTTACCGGCAAATTTACCAAATTAGGGGTTTTTATGAAGAGGCCTTAAAAGGAAGAATTCAAAACTATCAAACGCGAAATATCATAAACACCAGCCAGTCGTTGGAATTAGAGCACCGGGTTGTTCCTATGTTTTCGGGAGAGAAGGTCACGGGGTTAATCGGAATGATGAGAGATATTACCCAGTTTAAAAAGCAGGATAAGGAGCTTACCCGATTTCTAGTGGGTATAAAAGCAATGGAGAATTTAGTAGATATGGGTATCTGGGAATATGACATCATAGATGATAGAGCGTATTTCTCGGATAAAATGTATGACATTTTCCAGCTTAAACGCGACAAAACCCCCACGTATAAAAATGTCTTTCAGCTTGTCCACCCAGAAGATAAGGATATTTTTATGGGAGCTTTCGAGCGTTCCGCAGAAGAAGGAATTCCGATGAAAATAAAATATCGAATTGTCTGTCCAAATGGAGAAGAAAAGCTTTTGCATCAATATACGGATGTCATACTTAACGATAGCCAAAAGGTGGTCAAATTAATTATATCCACATACGCAGTAAACGAGGGACATCAGGAGGTCCATAATAACAAAAATAGTACGGATCATAGCAAGGTGTACCAGCATATGGAGGCGTACATATGGGCAAGAGATGCAAAATCAAACAAGCTGCTCTCCTGTTCCCAAGGTGTCAAGTCTATTACGGGGTACACAGCCAAGGAATTTTTACATGGTGAAGTTTCGTGGGATGAACTCATTTATAAAGATGATATTCTTGACTATCAAGCTGCCAGGTCAAATGTTCAGAAGCCTGAATTTGTCCTTGAGTACCGGATTATTGACAAGAGCGGAAAAATGAAATGGGTGCAGGATAAAACGATCGTCATCACTGATGAAGCAGGAGATGTAGTCCGACTAGAAGGCGTGGTCATTGACATTACAGAGAGAAAGCAGGACAGAGAAAGGATTGAGTTCCTAAAATATCATGATCCATTAACTGGCCTGCCCAACCATCGAAAATTTGATAAGGAGTTCAGCCGACTGTTAAACAATAAGAATGAAGAGTTTGCAATCATGAAGATAGACATGGATGGATTCAAACGGATTAATAGTGCTTTGAACCATAATACCGGAGACAAACTGTTAAAGGAGTTTGCGTCCCGGCTCTCGAAATTTATTTTGGGCGGTGACTTGGTTTGCCGGTTAGGAAGTGACGAATTCACTGTTCTCCTCAGGCAGATTCAAGGAAAAAAACATGTTGAGATGATTGCAGACCAGATGGTAGAGAATTTAAATAAGCCCTATTACATTGACGGCCATGAATTATTTATTACAGCAAGCATGGGTATTGCTTATTATCCGGAAGATGGAAAGAACATGCGCGACCTGTTCAGCCGAGCAGAGGAAGCATTGAGGCGTACGAAGCAAGCGGGCAAAGCCAGCTACTTACTCTATTCTCCTTACATGGATATTGAATCTTCCAGACAATTTAAATTGGAAAGAGATTTAAGAAAGGCCATTGAACAAAAACATCTGTTTATGTACTATCAGCCAATCGTTGATCCTGATACTAACCAAATGCTCAGGGCCGAGGCGCTTCTACGGTGGGATCATCCTGATTGGAAATTGGTTTCTCCGAATGAATTTGTCCTCCTAGCAGAGGATAATGGGTTCATCGATGGTCTGACCCACTGGACTTTTAAGGAAGTTTGCAGCCAGATCGCGGAATGGAAAAAGAAAGACCTGCCTCTCGTTCCAGTATCTATTAATGTTTCGCCCAAAAGCTTAATGAAAAGCAGCTGGGTAGACTCCTTGTTTGGAGCGATAACTGAGGCAGGAATTGATCCGTCTATGATTGAGTTAGAAATTACCGAGAATGTCTTACTGGATAATCATGAAGGCTTTCAACAAGACATGGAAAAGCTAATACGGGCCGGTGTGCGGTTCGCCTTGGATGACTTTGGAACAGGATATTCCTCCCTTCTTTACTTGAGAAAATTCCAAATGGACAGCATCAAAATTGACCATACTTTTATCAGCGAACAAATATCAAGCAAAGACTCGGCAATTACAAAAGCCATCATCGACTTGTCACATGAACTAGGGATAAAAGTGATAGCTGAAGGTGTGGAAACAGAGGAGCAGCTCTTATTTTTAAAAGAGAATGGCTGTGACCAGATTCAAGGGTACTTATACGAAAGACCCCTTCCTCATACGGATTTTGAAAAACTGTTGGTACATCCGATTTTACCTATAAACATACCTAACAACAATTCTCAAATTGATAAAAAGAAACAGAGTAATGGATGGTCTTATCCTCTTCAGGCTGGCCTGACTGTTTCAAAAATTAAAGACAAAACCATTAATGTAGGGTATACCCAGGTGATGATTCATAATATCCGCAAAGACGGTTTACGATTTTCATCTACATTAAATCTGCCCGTTTCCGATTTTCAATTAAAACTGGAAGTACAAATAGAAGAAAAGATATTTACTTTGTTTGGCAGTATTGTCTGGAAAGAGAATATGTGGAAAGACAATTTCAAATATGATGTAATATTCACTTCGGAGACCATACAGGATGATTCAGTTTCTGAATTGCTAGGTCGCCTGGATCTTTGACTTGGCAGTTAAGTTGGAAAATAACTGAAACGTTCAAATCAAAAAGGAACAAGTAAGCCTATAAAAAGAGAATCCGAACTAACTTGAATTCTAAATGTAGAATTTTAGTCATGTTCGGATTTTTTAACTAAAAAGCACTTGTCTCCTTTTTTACTTTTACACCTTCTCAACCCCCACCGAATCTTCCACCTTCTGCATAAACTCATCCGCTGTCATTACATGAGCAGTGGATCCTCCCAAGATCGTTAAACAGACACGATGGACTTCCTCCGCAGGGACCTTTCCGAAGCCAATGTCCCCATAATCGTATGTACCGGTGACATCTGATAGGAAAGCAACCCTATATCCTCTGTACATAGCGTCCCGTGCTGCAGCAAAACAGCAATCTTCCGTTGTCAGGCCTACGATTGCCACATTCTCAATCCTTTGATTCCGCAAGATGATATCCAAGTCTGTACCGAAAAACGCACTGTAACGATGTTTTTTTAATGATAATTTCATTTTCGGCTCCACTTCACAGAAGAGAACATCGCGGGAGAGAAAAGGACATAGTTATTATTCGTATTGAAAAATATAGGTTCAAAGAGAAGAAAAATATACAATGTTTTTAATATCTTTATTTACTAAGTGAGAAATAGTTACAATCCTAATTGACGGGGATCGGGATACAAAGTATCTTTTTTACATCCAAAGAAAATAGCTAATTTTCCAAGAAGATCAGTAGAAAGAAATCAGGTCATCTTAAAAAATTAATTTGCAATTTTCTCCTGAGTAGTATTTCTCTGTTTAATTTTCTTATTTCTTACAATTTCTATATCTTCCCAAAGAAGATCAACATGTTCTTCCGCAGGCTTAAGTAATCCAAAAATGACAATCGAAATGGTAGCTATAATAGCACCATAAATACCAGGAGTCCATCCCCAAGCCTCTATAAAGCCTGGATTGATTACTTGTAACAACATTGCAACCGCGGTTCCAAGAATCAAACCAATGATGGCTCCCTCTTTATTCGCACGTTTCCAATAAAGACCTAATATTACTATAGGGAATAACATGACTATACCTTGGTAACCTAGTAAAGCATAATAATTTAGAGATAGGTTATTGAAGGCAGCGGAGATTAATACTCCAATTCCTATTAATACTACAGTCGTCCGAGCTATTCTAAGTGCTGTTCTTTCAGAAATATTTTTGTTTATGACTTGTGCAATATCAGTTGATATAGCTGTTGACATTGCCTGTATCATCCCGGCCACGGTTGCGAGTCCTGCAGCCATAATTACAACACTTAATAATGCTAAGTGTACAGAACCTGCTTGAGACGCCGCCCAAATATATGCTTCTTCAGGATTGTTTCGGCCAAATTCAAATAAATGTAAAGATTGACCTAGAAAAGTAAAAGCGGCCCAAAAGATCAAGCCAATAATAGGTGCAACTAGAGTTGACTTTTTAATTGCTTGAACATTTTTTGCTGCAAATAATTTATTAAATGCCCAAGGCCACATAAATGCACCTAAACCATTTACAACTAAAAGCGATGTCCAGAAGGAAGTTGGCATAGATGATAATGTAGGGCCAGGAAAGGTAAGTGTTTCAGGGTGATTTTCAGCCAGCAAATTCATTGCATTTGAAAAACTTCCAAAAAATTCATATATCATCCAGAACATTACAAATGTTCCGATAAAGAACATTAAAACTCCCTGAACTATATTACCAATAATTACAGACCTCATACCTCCTAAAGCTACATAGACTAATACGACGACGACACCGATCAGCATACCCCAAAAGGGACTTAACACTCCTCCAGTGCCATAACTAAATACATATCCCATAGTTGTCCATTCTATTAGTAGCCATGGAGTAACAAAAACTACACCTGATATTGCAACTAATACTCGTAATAACTTACTCTGATAACGTAACCCTATAAGTTCTGCCTGTGTTTTTACTTTATATTTCTTTCCCCAAATAAATGCTTTCTCAGAAACTAGATACATGGTAAACATCATCATTGCAGCATAGGGAATTACATAAACGCCAAGAAAACCACTCCCTACACTAAAGTCCGCCCAGGCTGTCCAGGAAGCTCCCACATACCAGGTTGAAAACACTGCGAGACCGATTCCTATCATCCCAAAACTACTATTTGCGGTAGCGTAGTCATCATAATTTTTAACGTTCAAATTTTTTATATTTATTAATAGCATCATTGCTAAAAACATACTAATAAAGAGTACGGTCATGACCTAGCCCTCCGTTCTTCAAAATCCATAATTTCACTTTCCTCTACTTCATCGATATCAAAGTCTCCGTTTTTGGCATCGACTATATACCATGAAATCATTAAACAGCAAATAAGAAACGATAAAAACAATGTCCAAAACATTACAAAAGGAACTCCTAATACCCATGGTTCAATTCGATTCGCCAGATCAAATAAGCCTGGAAGACTGAGAAAACTATATAACACTATAAATAGAATAACAAAAAGGGTGATTCTTTTAGAATGACTCATATGGGATCTTTCCTTTCTAAGGATATTTGAATTACTATGACATTATTAATCTTAATGGATGAGAGGAAGCCCTCTCATCCATTACATTAAAATTTCCTTATCATAATAAATTAGCCTAAATTAATCCATACACTTTTTACTTCAGTATAGTTTTCTAATGCGTATGAACCCATTTCTCGTCCATTACCAGATTGTTTATAGCCTCCAAATGGAGATGCAGGGTCTGTTACGTTATAACAGTTCACCCATACTGATCCAGCTTTAAGTCGATTCGCAACATAATGAGCATTTCTTAAATCCCTAGTCCACAGTCCGGCAGCCAGGCCATAAGGAGAATTGTTTGCTCTATCTATGATTTCATCTAAGTCATCATAAGGCATGGCAACTACTACCGGCCCAAATATTTCTTCTCTTGCAATGGACATATCATCATTTACATCAACGAATACAGTTGGTTCCACAAAATAGCCCTTATTAGACCGATTTCCACCGGTTAATTTTTCGGCTCCCTCTTCAATTCCTTTATTTATATATCCCACTACTCGTTCTTGCTGTTCTTGTGAAACTAAAGGTCCCATTTCAGTATCTATATTCAATCCATCACCCTGTTTAACATTTTTGGCATATGAAACAAGGTCAGATACAACATTGTCAAATTGATTCTTTTGTATGAATACACGGGAGCCTGCACTACAAACCTCACCCTGGTTAGCCATAATACCTGTAAATACACCTGGTGCAGCTACCGAAAGGTCAGCATCCGGCAAAATGATATTTGGAGACTTCCCGCCAAGTTCCAATGTAACCCTTTTTAAATCATTGGCTGCTTCCCGCATAATTTCTTTTCCGACGACCGTTGAGCCAGTAAATGCAATTTTATTAACGTTAGGATGCTTAACTAAGGCCCTTCCTGCTGTTTCACCAAACCCTGGGATAATATTAATTACACCTTCAGGAAACCCTGCTTCAGCAACTAATTCAGCAACATAAAGTGCAGAAAGGGGTGTTTGTTCAGCTGGCTTTAAAACAACTGTACATCCAGTAGCAAGTGCCGGGGCTATCTTCCACGAAAGCATCATAAGAGGGAAATTCCATGGAATGATTTGACCAACGACTCCTACTGGTTCATGGCGTGTATAGTTAAAGTAGTTTCCAGAGACAGGTATTGTTTCACCTACGTTTTTCGTAGCCCACCCCGAGAAATATCTAAATTGACCTATTGCGTTTGGTAGATCATTCTCTAAAACTTCTTTAATTGGCTTGCCATTATCTAGGGTATCTAGCTGAGCTAATTCTTCTTTATTTTTTTCTATCAAATCAGCAAGCTTGTACATCAAATGAGACCTTTCAGCAGCACTCATTTTAGACCAAGGACCATTTTCGAATGCTCTCTTGGCTGCCTTTACTGCTAGATCAACATCTTCTTGCTGAGCTTCATATACATTTGCTAGTACTTCCCCGTTTGCTGGATTATATGTTTCAAATGTTTTACCTGATTGGGATGTTACAAACTCACCCCCAATAAACATTTTTTTTGGGTATTTTAAAAATTTCTCTACTTTGGGTAGTACATTTAAGGTTTGACTAATCATGAATAAACCTCCTTAACTGCAGTAGGATGAGCGCTTCCTGCTATTGCTTTTTGAAGAATGTCATATATATCTTGCCTTGACATCTTGCGAGGATTAGGTACCATATATTGCTGGTCATTAAACGCAATATCTGTAAGCAAATCGATCTTTGAGTCATCCACACCGATAGCACTTAAATTGTCAGGAATACCAACTTCGGCAGTCATAGTTTTAACATGTTCAACTGCTGCTTTTGCCGCATCTTCTACAGATAAGCCTTGAATATTCACACGCAGTGCGTCTGCAATATGAGAGAATTTTTCAGGATTAGCTATCCAGTTATATTCTAGTAAATATGGTAGAAGAATGGCGTTAACAATTCCATGTGGGGCATCATATTGAGCACCTATAGCATGGGAAATTCCATGTACCATTCCAAGGCCCGAGTTCGCCATTCCTAATCCAGCTATGGTGCTTGCCAACAGCATGGAATGCATAGCTTCTAAGTTTTCACTATGGGCAGTCGCTTGACGTATAGAAGATCCGATGACTCTAACCGCATGAAGGTTTAGTGAATCTGTAACATGTGAGCTCCAGTTTGCTACGTATCCTTCAATAGCATGTGTAAGCGCATCCATACCAGTAGATGAAATAAGGTGGCTTGGCATGTTTTTTAATAACTCCGCATCCAGAAAAGCCACTTCAGGAAATAAATCCTCACCAAAAATTAATTTTTTGGTTTTAAGATTATTACTATTATCAGTAAAGACTGCAGCATTCCCACTTTCACTTCCAGTTCCAACAGTTGTAGGAACAGCAAACATAGGATATGTCTTGTTCTTATAAATGTCATATCCATAATAATCTGCAATTGATCCTCCGTTTGAAAATAGAACCGAAAGCCCTTTTGCTGTATCTAACACACTTCCCCCGCCTATTGCCAGCAATAAATCTATCCCTTTATCTTTATAAGTATGATATGCGTTATCAGTCATCTCAACTTCAGGGTTTGGTTTTACCTCATCGAAAATCATTACATCATAATTTGAATCTATTTCTTCTAACACCTTATTTAAGATACCTGCATTCTTAATACCTTTATCAGTAACAACAAGAATAGTACTTGCTTGAATCTTCTTTAATTCCTGTGAAAGAGACTTGATACTTCCTATACCTGAAATTAATTTAGTTTTAGCGTTGAAAACAGTATTTCTATGTGCACTCATTTTATTCTCTCCTTTATATTAATGATTATTATACATTTAATTCAGACTTTTCTGCCGTTACTTCCTTCGTACTTTGAAAATATCTTTCTGCTAACTTAGCGTAATAATTAATTGCTTCCATGTATTTATTAATACTTACATGCTCATCTGGCTGGTGAGCCAAATTTTCATCACCTGGTCCATATATTATGATCGGGATATTTGTGGCTAGTGAAAATATTGAGCCATCAGTATAATAGTTAACTCCTTTTTCCTCACAATCAACACCACTGATCTCTTTATTTACTTCTAAAGCTAATTGTACAAACGCATCGCCTCGGGTACACTCTATTGGATTTAAATCATGTAATACTGTCACCCTTGATTGAAAGTTTGTTATATGGGATTCTAATCTTTCAATTATCGTTCTTATATCTTTTACTATTTCTTCATGATTCATGCCCGGAATAGTTCTAATGTCAGCTGTTGCTATACACTTATCAGGGATTACATTTGTAGATACCCCCCCTTCAATAGTACTTATTGTTAAAGTAGGTTTACCTAACAAGTGATGCTCCTTATAGTTGAACTGGTATTCTTTTATCTGGTTAATGAGCTCATTCATATGCATGAGAGCGTTAATTCCATTTTCAGGCATTGAGCAATGAGCTGTCTTTCCAAACGTCTCAAATTTAAGCCATAAAACACCTTTATGAGCGGTAAATATTTTTCCGTTGCTTGGCTCTCCAATCACTATAGCTCCTGCGTTATCAAGAATATTTTCTTTTATAACAGCTGAAGCTCCTAAGCAATCAACCTCTTCCCCTGCAGTCCCTACAAATACTAAGTCTCCGTCAAAGTCAACCCCTTTACTCTTTAACATAATCATGGCTTCAATCATTGCAGCTACTCCGCTTTTCATATCAGATGATCCTATGCCAAAGATTTTTGAATCTGAAATCTCACCGGAAAATGGATTATGCTTCCAAGGGACATTGCCAACTGGAACAGTATCCAAATGACCGCTAAAGATTAAGGAAGGAGCTTTCTCACTCATTTTTCTTTGACTCTTTAAAGTGACTATCACATTAGCCCTATTCTCTGACAGTGTCATCACTTCTGTGTCTAGACCACATTGGTTTGCACGTTCAACAACTTTTTCAACTACATACAACTCATTGCCAGGTGGATTCACACTATCAATCTGTAATAAACTTTGTAAAAAGGCAATCGCTTCATTTTTTTTTGCATTCATGATGTCACACCACCTATTCCTTTTCTCTATTGATTAGCATAACTAGACCTACCTAACCCCCTTCTTCAAGTTATTTTTTCTTCTTTTTTCAGCATTTCTCATCATTAAATGAAGGATTAACTGCAGTTTATCACGAATGTATTTGTATAATTGCACAAATATTTAAACTAATTATTGTACTTTCAGTAAGTTCTGATAGATTTGGGGGGAGAATATATCTTGAGGATAATTGAGATGTTAGAATTACCAGCTTTTAAAGAGGTCACTGTTTTAACAGAGAATGTTAATCTTGAAAAGGATGTTTTAGGTATTACCCTTTTTGATGCACCAGATGGTTATGAGTGGTTTAGAGAAGGTGAATTTATCATTACAACTGGCTATCCCTTTATGGATGCAAACTCCGATTGGGAAGAGACATTAATAAAGTTAATTAAAGTTTTAATCAATAAAAAATGTTCTGGCCTGGGTATTAAAATCGGCCGATACATCCTCGAAATTCCATCGAAAGTAATTTCTTATGCCAGTGAAAACGAATTCCCAATATTGCATTTACCTAATAGACTGGCTTGGTCCGATTTGATTGTTCCAGTTGTAACCTACATTAATAATAAACAACGATTGGAATTGGAGCTTACACGTGATGTATACGAGAATTTTCATGCTTTTCTTACGAATGGAAAAGGTTTACCCGATTTGGCAAATTTGTTACATAAGTTAACTAGTAAGCCTATTGCAATATATATAAAAACATTAAATATCTATATTGAAGCACCTTCTACTTGGATATCACGCAACGATGTAGAAGACCTTATTACCAACGTACCGATAGATAAAAACAGTTACAAATTAAAAGAACATGAATATCAACCTCTTATCAGATTAATAAAAAGTACGCTTCATTTCGAAGCAGCAGTAATTATAGGGAATGTTAAAGCAGATCTAAAACCTTGGGAACTAGTTGCCATAGAGCAGGCAGTGACAATCATTAAATCTGAAATTGAAAGACTCCGTAGCATTGCCACTATCTATCAAAGACAAAAAAATACTTTTATCACTAAATTACAAAATGGAGTAATCAAGTCCTATGAAGTGTTATTAAGGTTAGCTCAAGAAATTAGATGGAAAATCTCTAATAACAACTTTTACGCAGTATTATTAAATTGCGATTTACAAGAAACAAATGAAGTGCAGTTAATTGAAAAAAAACTAAATATTATTTATATGATGGAAAAGCATTTGGAAGAATCATTACCTGGTACATTAATCGGCTTTGATTTAAGTAATCGTTTTGTATTATTAATTGAAGTAAATAATGAGGTTACGGAAAACCTTATAATTAGAAAACTTAAAGAGTTAATCACAACACTAAATATAAGTACTTTTTATGGTGGTATTGGACGAGCCTATCCTCTTCTTCAGATTCGTAATAGTTTTAAAGAAGCGGAAACCGCTTTAAACTTTTCATACACAAAAGAATCGTATCAAAATCAACTGACAATATATTCTTTTTCAGAGTTAAACATAGAGAGAATTTTATATTCCAATAACCCTCTAAAAGAATCAGAAACTATAGCTGATGAATATCTCAATAATATAATTGAGTATGATAAAAAGAAAAATAGTGAGCTTTTTATTACATTAAAAGTTTTTTTAGAAAATAACGCCAGCCACATTGATACTGCGAAGGCCCTTTATATTCATAAAAATACCGTAAGGTATCGATTAAAAGTTATCCGTGAAATTACAGGCTTGGATCCCGAAAATATCAAAGACCAAATACTATTTGTAATGGCCTTATCAGTGGTAGAAATTTCAGAGCCTAAAGCAATGGCAGTAACAAATGGTACTTAATTTTTGAATGGTATTTAATTGAGACTAGTATAATAGGAAAGAATTTATTTCACCTTGACGAACATCATGGGAACTACCCGACAAGTGGGTGTACTTTCCCATTGAATATTCCCATTTTTCCGAGTCACCCCTTTTCAACAAGACAATGAACAAATGGAGAGTCGCTTACTGAGAATTAACACTGTTATAACCACTTCGTTAGATGCTGGCCCCTGACGTCGTACTATTCCTTAGTGATCGCTGGAAAGGGGCGAGTCCCCTAGTTTTACGCCACTGTTTCGGCTGAAGCCCTAAAGGCTGTTTTTTCTCATCCGCCGTAAAAACACACTGCTACGAACGCTAACTAGGTCAAGGGTGGTGACATTGCTATGTCGGATTTATGCATACTGGCTCACTATATGTGCGACTGTACCTCAAAATATGTCACAAGTGGATTTAAAACGTGGCAAGAGTAAGGGAGTCTGTTGTCTTTATTTGCCTGCCTAACTTGTTGAAGGATTAACGAATATAATGTTCCCGAAATAAGTCCACTCATGCTAGTTCAGTTGTTGCAGTAAGCCCCCATGAAGAATGGTTACAGTTAAAAACCCAATAATTATTATTTAATCGCATTATCCCCGGTACCATGAAATGCCACAAGCATATTTAGTCTATAACTACCTAATAATTTTAGCATCATCATTGAAAAACAATAGAAAGATAACCGAGTGAAATAGAACGACATTGAACATCATCTCCTATAATCAGCAGTATTAAAGACAGCCCTTTTGGGCTGCCTTACCATACATAAATATTTATACTTGTTCAACACCCACCGAATCCTCCACCTTCTGCATAAACTCATCCGCTGTCATCACATGGGCAGTGGATCCTCCCAAGATCGTTAAACAGACACGATGGACTTCCTCCGCAGGGACCTTTCCGAAGCCAATGTCCCCATAATCGTATGTACCGGTGACATCTGATAGGAAAGCAACCCTATATCCTCTGTACATGGCGTCCCGTGCTGCAGCAAAACAGCAATCTTCCGTTGTCAGACCTACGATTGCCACATTCTCAATCCTTTGATTCCGCAGGATAATATCCAAGTCCGTCCCGAAAAACGCACTATACCGATGCTTTTTAATGACAATTTCATTTTCTAATGGGGCCACTTCAGGGTAAATCTCGGTTCCCGGCGTGCCGTCGATGAGGCAGGCTCTGTCCGCTACAGGCGGATAAATTTCTCCGTACAGCCCCATATCAGACCCATCTTCCCGGTGGACGTGGGCTGTATAAATCACTGAAATTCCCTTGTTTCTTGAGAACTCCAACACTTTCTTCAATCGCGGCAGCATTTCTTGGCCCATCGCTGTTTCCAACGGTGCTCCAGGTGCTACAAAATCATTTTGCATATCCACTACCAACAAAGCCGTCTTCTTCGGATCGATCTGTTGAATCTGTAAGCCCATCCAAACCCCTCCACTCTATTTAACTACTACTTCTATTTAACCAAGATCCAAGTAGCAGGTCAACGTTTTTTCCTAATATTCAGTCAAAAACACCTAGAGAAGAAGGGATGGCCGTACCTCTCATACGCGTGACATGTATTTAAGATACAGGGTTTTTCTGTTTATAAAACTCTTCAGGGATGGCCCCAAATACCCGGCGATGATAGAGCATCGGATCCTTTTCTTCATTTACAGAAAGGTCGATGACTTCCCCAATCAACACAGTGTGGTCTCCCGCTTCGATGGCTTGAAACGTTTCACATTCAAAGACGCCAAACGCTCCATCAATAATTGGCAAACCATTGTCCGACATCCTCCAATTACATTGACTAAAACGGTCTACATTTTTACTCGCGAACGTTTTGCAAAGCGCTGCCTGTTCCTCAGCCAATACATGAACGGCAAATTTTCCTCCCCCGGTAAATTCTTTCAGGGAAGATACTCCGTGATCAATCGACCATAATAGCATAAGTGGATCCAGGGATACAGAGGCAAATGAGTTAACCGTCAAACCGACCGGCTCTCCGCTCTCTGTAGTTGTCGTCACAATGGTTACCCCCGTTGGATAGTTCCCCATAATTTTTTTAAAAATATCTTGTCTTTCCTGCTTTTGCATGGTTATCTCTCCTCGTCATTTTTATTTCACTTCCTGTGCTGCCAAGTAGCCGGAGGTGCCCCCGAGACCCGGGCCAGGATGTGTCGAAGCTCCAATATGGAATAGGTTTTTCACAGGGGTTTCGTGTCTTTTATATTTGGACGTCGGCCTCCATAATAACAGTTGATCGATGGAAGCCACACCCGAGTATGGGTCCCCGCCTACCAAATTCATATTGGATGCCTCTAACTGAACCGGCGAGATGATCTCCCGGTTAATCACCATCTTCTTAAAGTTTGGCGCATGTCTGCTGATTCGGTTCTCAATTCTTTCCACATAGGCTTCGATCACTTCCTCCGTATATCCATTGGAAGTATCAATCTCTCCCAGTGCGTCTCCCCTTAACTTTCGCGGCATTTCCAGCAGCTGGATCCATAAGGTATGTTTCCCTTTCGGAGCACGGCTTGGATCAAAGGCCGTATGCTGGCCAACCGCAATGGTCCCCTCTTTAGGCAGCAGACCATTATATACTTCATTCACAGATTGGCTGACCCCCTCCACCCCTGGCGTAAGATTAATCATGGCTGCTCTTCTCAATTCAGGATTCTCCCAATCCAGCGGACCATCCAAAGCATAGTGGATCTGCATGGCTGCGTTGCCATATTTGTAATTTTGGACATCCTTTTGCAGAGAAGCTGGAATAGATACGCCTTCCAGCAGGCTGCCATACAATTGATGAGGGGTTACATTCGCAAGAACATAATCCGCCCTGTATTCTTCGTTTTGCGTTCTGACACCAACCACTTTGTTATTTTCTACTATAATCCGCTCGACAAACTCGTTGGTGAAAAACTGTCCGCCATTGTCCTCTACGATTTTCATCAATGCTTTGACAAGCTCCCCGCCTCCGCCTTTTGGAATCGGCATGCCGGCTGCTTCAAGGGAAAACACCAAGACCTGCATCATAATATTTCCAGCCGCATCATTGGGGCCAAGGCCTGTGTGAAGAATCCAGGGGGCAAGGAGCGCCTTCACCAGATCACTGTCAAAATATTGATCAAGCAAGGCATCGGCAGATTTGATCATGTTCCCAACCTCAGACTTGAACTCTTTGATCCCTTTTCTTCTTACATATTTTGAAAGAGTGCGCATCGAGTTCCAGGACATCGGCTCATTGGATAATAGATGAAACACAAAGTCTGCCTTACCTTCAAAACTTTTCATTAACTCATCATACCGGTCACCTTCACCGGGTGTGAGACGGTTAAACGTTTCAATATTTTTCTGCCGGTCGGTATAGAGGACTGCACTCCTGTCATCCGGCAGGATCACCCCTGTCGGCACATCTGTATTTACATAAGTCAGCCCATTTTTTTCCAGATCATCTTTCAGCTCCGCAAAGGCAGGACTCGTTACAAATAAAGGGTGCCAGCCTGAAAATACATCTGTTTTAAACCCCGGTGCCACTAACTCTTCCGTTTTAATACATCCGCCGATCCAGTCGTTTTTCTCCAATACCGTTACTTTCCGTCCTCTTTTTGACAAAATGGCTGCCGCAGTCAATGAATTGATTCCGCTTCCGATAATGACTACATCCGAACGATTCATCAAATGACCTCCTTCCTTTCCTTCTGACCTGTACAAAGTTTTCAACCAGCTTCAACCGCCGGCCGCAAGCATCATACCGGCACTGCCCGGCGCTCTGAATACGCAACAAGCAAATTGACCAAGTTTCCTTTTCCGAATTTCAACCGATTTTCCTCTTTATTCATATAGTTGACACTGAATAAAAGGAAGTCCAAAATCCTTTCTCTCCGCGCTTTGATATCTTTTACATTTTTCATATAGAACCATTTGTCAATCGTATTATATACGCCTCTGTTTAATCCAAAAGTTTCTGTACAATATTGGACAAACAACAGATCAGGAAGGTTAATGATTGAATGTTTCTCCTCCATTGTCATGCATAGCCCTCCCGTAACAAACTTTTTAAACGGGCTTTTCAGCCGTTTTCAGGGATTTCCCCCATCGTTTGACCCATTGGGGATGCAAACCAAATAAATCTAAGATCCTTCCTACCGTGTGATCTACTAGATCATCAATGGCCTCCGGTTTATTATAGAAGGCTGGCACCGGAGGGCAGATCACTCCACCTGCTAGAGTAACAGCTTCCATATTTCTTATATGGATTAAGTTTAAAGGGCTTTCCCGTGCCACTAAAATCAACTTTTTCCGCTCTTTTAAGATCACATCTGCTGATCTGGTAATTAAATCGGAGGTTACGCCTGTTGCTATTTCCGCCAAGGACTTCATGCTGCAAGGAACAATGACCATTCCATCAATGGGGTATGAACCTGATGAAATGGGTGCCGCCAGATTGTCATTAAAATAATGATAATCCGCCAACAGCTTTACATCATTCAAGCTATAGGAAGTTTCGACCTGAAGTGTTTTCTCTCCCCACTTACTCATGATCAGATGTGTCTCCACCCCAAGACTCTTCAGACTTTCCAGCATCCGGATACCATAAATCGTTCCTGATCCACCGGTAATTCCTACGATCATTCGCTTCTTATCCACTCATCTACTCCCCCTTCACATGCTGCTTTTATCAATCTTCCACAATCTCATAATCTTGCAGGGAGACTTGTCTCATATCAATCCTTTGAAACTCCCAAGGTCGCGGATAAGGAGCTGTAGCATCAATCCCAATTTTTGTCCCGATCCCATCATTTGTTACCGGATTGAGTTCATGACCGCGTGCATCGGGGATCAAGATCATATCCCGCTCTGGATCATGACGGGTAGCAAGTGCCCACTCTATATCTTCCGGATCGTAAATATCTACATCCTCATCGACGATTGTTACCCGGCGCAACGATGGAAATGCCGCGAAGGTGGCCAAAATGGCATTCTTTTGTACACCTTCACTCTTTTTCTTGATTTGAACATTTGCATGGTAAAATCCACACCCGCCATAGGATAAATAAACATCTAGCACTTCAGGTACGACACTTGAGACTTTTTCATAAATACTGGCTTCAGCCATCAGTCCAACCGCATTATATACTTCTTTGCCAGGCATGATTGTATGAAAAATAGGCTTCTCCCTTCGAGTGACTGCTTTCACATGTACAACCCATCGATCATCTGCGGAAGCATAGTACCCGGTGACTTCAGCAGCAGGACCTTCATTCTCTCTTACATTAGGCAGAATCTCTGCTTCAATAATATACTGTGCATCGGCAACGCCTTCTACATCGACTGTTTGTGATTTGATTAGTTGTAAAGGCTCACCCAACAGTTCTGATGCAACGCCCAGCTCATCGGCATCGATCGGGGCCGCACTGCTTGGCGTAGTGGAGGCAAAATGAACGGGCAGGCCGACACCATTATTGATGGTGATCTCAAGAGGTTTTCCCATTTTTTCGGCCCGTTCATAATAATCTCGCAGATGTCTGCCCATGTCCATTAACATCGTCATTCGATTGGGCCCTGTAACCATTAATCTTTGAATGGAAGCGTTCCTTACCCCAGTATCCGGATCTTTCGCAAGAATCACACTGGAGTCTAAATAAGGTCCGCCGTCTTGGAGGCCATGAGTAGGGACGGGAATCCCTTTTAATAAATCCTTTTCGTCCTTCATGATGACTTCATTTGCAGGTCCGCTGTCAACAACAACAGGATCAACCGGATTTTTTCTCCAATTATTTATGGCTCGGGCAGTTAAAAAAGGTAGTTCCTTTTCATCAACATCAAAAATTTCCGCTAAAACCTTTCGATTCCAGTAGAGGCCAGTAAATATACGAGCATCGGAACCTTGGATGTTTTCAAATAAAACAGCGTTTCCTCCATCAAACTTACTGGCTATACCTGCCATTTCATATTTCATATCAACCGGTGATTTCACTCTTGTAAGCAGCTTTTTGTCCCTTAATAATTCAATCATCCCTTGCAGATCGGAAACATTTCTTTCTGCTAAATTAGATGTATAGACTTTGCTCTCTTCTAAAATCTTGGACATGATTGCACCCCGTTATCATAATAGTTAAAAAACCATGAAAAGAAACATTCGGTTACATAGCAAACAAAATCATCTGTGGAAAGGCAATAAGCAATGCGATACAAATGATATAGGCAACCATGAAAGGAGCTATACCCCGAAATATGTTGTTTATTGATATATCATCCCTGATCCCCTTCACAACAAATGCGTTTACTCCTACTGGAGGAGTGATGGCTCCGAGACTCGTAACAATACAGAGTATGACCGCAAACCATATCGGGTCGTATCCTAAACGGATCACCAGAGGGAAGAATATAGGGATAGCAATGATGAGAAAGCCCATGGCATCCATAATAGCTCCACCTAACACAAATATAGCGAGAATGATAATGAGAATGAGGATAGGAGCAATATTTAACGACCCTGCCCAGTCTGCTACATCATAGGGGAGCCGCGTGATCGTTAAAAACCTTCCAAATACCATCGCACCTACAATTAACATCATCACCATTGCTGAAGACTTGAGTGCACTGGATGTTGCAGTGACCAGCTTTCCCCATGTTAACTTCCGCATCGCCATCGCAAGAATCAAAGCTCCAAAGGCGCCAAAAGCTCCAGACTCGGTCGGAGTAAACCAACCTATAAATAATCCTCCTATGACGAATATAAACAAGAGGAAAACGGGAACCACACCTGCTAACGAAGCGAACTTTTCCTTCATTTCTGTTTTTCCCCCAGGCGGTCCTAACGATGGATCACGGCGGCATAAATATATAACTGTCAGAAGGAACAACACAACTAGAATAGCTCCGGGTATTAAACTGGCCAAAAAAAGGTCCTTGATCGATTGTTCAGTTTGAATCGCAATGACAATCAACACAGTACTTGGAGGAATGATAATACCTAAGGTCCCTCCACCAGCAACACTTCCGGCACTCAACTTATCATCATATTGATACTTCTTAAGTTCCGGCAAAGCCATGGTACCCATCGTAGCGGCTGTTGCTGAATTAGAGCCGGAAATTGCAGCAAATCCAGCACTCGCAACAATGGTCGTGGATGCCATTCCTCCTCTGTATTGCCCAATCCATTTATAAGCTGATTTAAAAAGTTCTTCCGTAATGCCCGTCCGAAAGACGATTTCTCCCATCAAGATGAATAATGGAATGACACTTAAGCTATAGCTGGATAGTTGATTCCACAAGTCAGCAGTCAGTATGCCAAAAGCTGCGTTAGGCGATGCCATTACAAGCAGACCGAGGAACCCTGCCAAAAACATAGAGAAACTAATCGGCATCTTCAAAGACATCAAAAGGAAAAGAAGACCTATTCCCAAAAGAGCTATAATCGTAGCACTCATCGATCTTCACCTATATTACAGGCTTTGATCAGGTCTACCAGTAATGAAAATAACAACCCTAAAAATCCTAGAGAAAAAAGGGCAACAAGCGGATAATAAGAGACCATTAATGCTTCTGATACCTGTCCACTGCTCTTTAAATCCAGCGAATACATAAACAACTGATAAAATACAAATAAAAAGAATACTACATTGATTACAGCTACTAAAAGGTTTGCCAGCCACTGAACTTTCTTTGAAAAATAATTCATCACCAGATCCAAGACAACATTTCCTTTTAACTGCTGGGTATATCCCAATGCAAAAGCTGTTGTGAAAGCTGCCAGCCACCCCACAACTTCCACGGTTCCAAGAAAAGGGGAAGACAGTTTTCTCGCTACAGAATTGATGACAATTAAAATCATCATGGAGAATAATGATAAGCCTGCCAAAGAGGCAAGGAACTTGTTTGATAAGGTGCTTATTTGCTCTAATTTCTCAGTGACCTTTAGTCTTTTAGGATAGCTTTTAGCAACCACTTCCATATGAAAACCTCCTTCAATAAGGCTCCTCTTATTCACTGCTGTATTTTTCTATTAATTCATAGAGCCTGTCCCGATATTCTTTTGCTGGCAGTCCTTCCTTCTCCAGCTTTTTCACATACTCATCCTGAATGGGCTTGATGGCCTGATCCCACTTTTCCTGCTCTTCAGGGCTTAGTTGAATCATTTCCGTGCCATGTTCCTCTTTACTCCATTCCAATGATTCTTGAATGTTTTGGTCATGATACTCACCGGTAAAGATGGCCATTTCACTGCCCAACTCATCAATGACCTGTTGGACGTCACTTGGGAGGGATTCCCATGTATCTTTATTCATTACAGCAACGAACGTCGTGACATGGAGCGGATAATCCACAACATATTTGATGGACTCAGCCAAGTGAAAATCTTTCAATACTTCTCTGGAAGTGATGTATCCATCAAGGACCCCGGTTTGTATCGCTTCCGGCACCTCAGACTGGGACATTGCTACCGGCGAGGCATTTAGCTTTTTAGCTATATCACTCAAGGACCCAGCAATACGTAAATTCTTTCCTTTTAAATCCTCTGTATTTTCTACTTTGTCGATTGTTTGTACATAGGCGGGCTCTGTCGTAAAAGCTGCGATAATTTTAAAATCTTTAAATGCTTCAGGCGGGTATTCCTGAATCAGGTCATAAACCGTACGACTGGCAACAGATGCGTTAGGATAGGAAGAAGGCAAATCAGAAATAGTCAATAAGGGGAACCTGGCCGGTTCATAGGATGTGGCTGACATCCCGATATCCGCCGTTCCATTCTTCACTCCATCAAACATATTGGATGCCTCTAATAAGGTGCCTCCTGGAAACAAGTCCACTTGTATTTGACCATTCGTCCGGTCAGACAGCTCTTCTGCCCACTTCTTCATTTGAACTGCAGGAAATGAGTTCTCTGGTGCAAAAAACGCATAAGTCAAAGTAATATCTTTTCCTGAACCTGAACTTTCAGTATTCGTCCCACACCCGGCCATCGTTACAATCATCAAGAAGACCATTGCAACAATCAGAATTCTTAATTTACGCACCGCTTACTCACTCCATTGAATGTATTTTTCTAAACGCATATACTCTCAGTTTGCTTCGATTCCCTTCAATACAGGAATGCACCTCTTCCCAAAACCCTTCATCTTGCAGCCGCTTTTTTTTCAATTCGCTAAACGTATGACTATCTGCCAGATCAATATCTTCTACGAATCTATTCGGCTGTTCCACACCTTCATAGATTGAAAAGTGATGGATGGGAAACTTTTTATAAAATTGATGAGCCTGATCAATGAGGTTCAAATATTGCTCTCGTTTTTCAGGTATGACTTTATATTCGATATAAACCTTCATGACGATATTCCTCCATAGGAGAAGAGGCCGGGCCAAAGGAGCTGCGGAAATATTCCGCGGGCGGCTGATGAGCTTGCTCATGCGTATCACCCTCCCGCAGAAGTCTGCGTAAATTCCTTGCGCTCATATAGTAGATAGTTCGTTTTTTAACTTTGTTCCGGCCTCTTCAGACAAGCTTATTTTCGTTGCCGAATGAAGCGCTTTCTTTTTAAAAGCCAATAAAATAGTACAGTTATTCTATTGCGCGAGATATCCTCCATCCACTGCCAGAGAGGCTCCTGTCACAAAGGATGCTTCATCTGACGCTAAAAACAGAATGGCGTTTGCTATCTCTGAAGGATCCCCATGTCTTTTCATTGGGCTGGATTCTCCTGCACCCACCCAAAAGTCCTCAAGGCTGATGACATCCCCCGTATGTTCCTCAGTGATTTGTCCGGTTTTTGTGGCTCCTGGACAGACGGCATTTGCTCTGATGCCATCAGCTGCATACCGGGTAGCAAGCGACCGGGCCATTTGGACGGCCCCAGCTTTGGTCACGTTATACAGAAAAGTGCTTTTTCCCATCATCTCTTGTCCCACAAAAGATGAAATAGAGCCAAGATTGATAATGGATCCTTGTTTTTGTTTCTGCATGTGAGGGATCACTGCTTTTGCACAAAGAAACATACTTTTCAAGTTGATTCCGACGCACTCATCAAAATCTTCGGGTGTCACGTCTGTAATGTCTTTAATGTAGTGAATCCCTGCATTATTTACCAAAACATCGATTCTTCCGAATTGATCGATTGCTACGTCAGCCAACTCCCTTGAAGTGCTCTCCTCCGAAACATCTCCGGCAATCATCACATGCTTCTCTTTATCTTCTAATTCGCTGAATAAACGGCCAAGTTTGCTTTCGTCAATATCATTTACAATCAACTTCGCACCTTGTTCATCAAAACATTTGGCTGTCGCCATTCCAATTCCGCTGCCGGCTCCAGTAATAATGGCCACTTTCCCATCTAAACGTTTATTTGAATTGTTCATGACTGTCCCTCCATTAACCTACTTTTGGTGCTACTAATTCTGTTTCTGACTTCAACGGCGGCATCGCATCAGCAGGATTCAGCCCCATTTTTAACAAGCCTGCCTGATCCGCTGCAGCGTCCACATTTGGAGGCATAATAGGTGCAGTAGCCGCGTCTCTAATCATTCTTTCGAGAGGGACTCCCTTCATTAAGCTGGATGCCCCGCAAGCAATGGTTGCTGATTTACAAGCATTGGCCACCACATTTCCAATGGTATTTTTTGCTTTAATAAACTCGAAAAATGTATCCACACCCGCCCCATACGTATCGCTATGCCAAGCAGCATTATACATGGACAGCTTGGCTGCATGGATGTCAGAGGCCATATCTCCTACTCTTCTTCTTAAATCAGGGTGATAGGCCTGCGGCTGAGCGTACCCCTTGGCCACACGTTTTTTCAAGAAATCAGAAGTGAATTCCAGAATACCGATGCCAATGCCTAAATAAACTGCTGCAAACCCTCCAAAGGACCAATTTGCCCCTCTTATAATAAAGTCGTTTAAAAACTCATCTGTTTCGTGTAATACGAGTTCATCCGGAACAAACGTGCCGTTATACTCTACCGTGTTACTTCTCGTTGCTCTCATCCCATGCATATTCCACACATCATGGATCGTCACGCCGTCAGCATTCCCTTTATCGATAGGCACCAAGAAACCGATGCTTGCCTGCGGATTGGGATCCCCTTCCGGATGTGCATACAAATAGACATAATCACTGGATTCCACCATGGAACAGAAAGCTTTTTTTCCATTGAGTATGTAGCCCCCATCTACCTTTCGCGCTTCCAAAGAAGGGGTGTAGGCATTCGCCAGCAAACTGGAAGAGTTAGGCTCTGATACAGAAGTACACATGAGCTTGCCTTCTTCAATCGCCAATTTGGCTACATATTGCTTTGTTTTTTCAGGGATATCGGGATGCTGCGTGATCGAACCCGTAGCATTGGCATGCATATTAAAAGAGTTTGCTGTAGAGGCGCATCCCTGGGCCAACTCCATAATGCACGCGGAATACCCCAGAAAACCGATCCCCATTCCGCCGTATTCCTCAGGCATTGCAATACCGAATAAACCGGCCTCTCTAATTTTTTCATAATTTTCCTCAGGTGCTGATCTGTCACGATCATGCATGTCCGCTCTCGTGGCAAAGTCTTTTGCAAGTTCTTTACAAACCTCGACTGCCTTCTTTTGTCTCTCGTTAAGTTCGAAATTCAATTTTACTTCCTCCTTTATCCATATCATGAAAAAAAAGGATGATTTACATAAAGTACCTGATCAGTAAGATTTTCTCACCCTTCTTGAATGAAATTTTAGCATCGCTGCGATTACACAATGTTAAATCGTGAACAGTAAATTTGAGTATTTTTATAATTGTAAATAATGGGACAAAGTACTTAGGCTATAAAAAAATCCGAACGAGATTCGATTTTCTTCAGCTAAAAATCAAATCCGCTCGGATATTAAATAGAATCCATCGTATTTTAGAGCGTCGGCTACAGCCTCCTTATCAATCAAAAAGGAGGGGCGATTTACCTAAATCTGGAGATGGACAGTGGACATCGTAAACTCAAAGACTGGACGATGGACCCAGGATCTCCCTGCAGACAGAAGCAAGTTTTTAGCCGTTGATTCGGCTATTGCCCGCCAGGACATTGGAAAACCCCCTTTTCCAAATCTGTTGATCCATACTATGCACTATTTTGTTTTCTCCATAATGGATCGAAATTCTTATATTTCTTTACTAAAAGAACCGCGTACCTGGATGTCTTTTATCCCTGTCTCCTATACATTGAGATGATCCAGCCCCTCCTATGTCATACAACCCGCTTGGGTCTGAATCATGAAATGTTTAATGTTGCATATCAAATTTTTGCTTGAGTTTGTCCACATCTTTTAAATGAATCATTCCATCAGAGATGTCGATCAGATGATCGTTTTTCCACTCTTTGAAAATTTTCCATACGGTTACACGCGATTTCCCGATATAATTGGAGATGGAGTTTTGATCGATTGCCAGGATAGGACTTCCTGTTTTTTCATAAAGTAAGTGAAGGTAGTATGCGAGCTGGATATCAGCCGGTGCATTTAAGACGAATTTTGCTCTTGCCATCATGCGGATTTTGGCGATCAGTGAGTAGCCAAATTCTTGAGCTGCCTCTGGTTCCACTGCACATAAATCGCGGAAATTTTGTTCGGAAAAATAATACAAGGTTGAATCAATGGTAGTTTCAGCCGTTGCAAAGTACACTTGATTCAACCCTTGTTCTCCTATCAGTCTTCCAGGAGAGACGTAATCAATAATTTTTTCATACCCGTCTTCACGAAGAATACTTATCTTTACCTCTCCGTCAGCCAGATAATAAAATCCGCTGCCCTTTTCACCCTGCCTAAACAAAATGGAATCAGCGGGAAGGGATCGAACTTGTCCAAAATGTACATAATCCATCCAGTCAAAGGTTTGTATACTCAATGAAACCTCTCCTCCATCCTGTAATATAAAAAATGCAGAAACACAGAGATTCATCTTTATATAGTTTTAGTTATGCTACGGCAACACAGCAGTCTTAAATTAAAATACGCATAAATCTGATAGTAGCTAAAAGACATTATGATTAAGCCATCGGCGTAAATCAGTTGTCAAACGATGTCATACTGTGATGTTTTGCTATTATTTTCTCTTTTATATACTGGCTTCATTAAAGAACCGGTTTGGGTAGGTTTGGTAAAAGTTTATTCAAACTGTCAAACTTGCATCGAGGGGACCGCCACTTCCCTTTTGTACTTGAAGCAGAATCGGTCTTCCTTAGGAGGACGAGAAATGACACGTATAAGTTACTTACTAGTAAATTTTACAAGGCTATGAAGGGGTAGCCGCAATTTCTTTTAATTTCTGCGGCATTTTTACGATGATTTTCTTTTTCTCAACAATAATTACCTCATCTCCCCATTTTTTAAATATTTTGTAAATTGTTCCCCGTTTTAAACCGGTAAAACTTGAAAGCTCCTTTTGTGTCATAGGGATCTGATGATCATTGTATTTCCTCAGAATGTGTAAGAGGCTTTGTGCCAACTGCCGTTCCGGGGGTAAAGATTGAATCATTACATTGTTCGCCAACAATTTCAGCTTCTCTGTCAGTCCACTATAAATCAATATCCTCAACTGATGATCATCGTCCATTAACCTTTTGATCACGTCATATCGAAAAAAATAAACAACACAGTCTTCAAGCGCGACAGCCGTTGAAAAATAGGGCCGCTCATCAGCTGTTTGTTCTCCGAAAGTACGGCCTGCGCTCACAATATCAATCGTCCTTTCCTCGCCTGAAAATGTCTTGGTCGACACCTTAACAAACCCCCTCTCTAAATAATAAAACCCTGTCCTTTCGGAAGAGTCTACGCTGTAAATAATGGATTTCTTTCTGTAGAAGGTGCGCTTTCCATACTGAAAATAATCCTCCCACCCTTTTCTCTCAGTCGTACGAAGCATGTCAGACATCCATCCTTTCCTATTTTTTGTCACCGCTTACATAAATGTTGGTGTACAGGAAATTCCTCCTTCTGTACAAAAGAAAAATTCGTCAAAAAGTTCGAAAACCCTCCAAAAAACGGAATTTTCCAGGCGGTTTCCGATGTGACAGGATTCGACATAATCCGGGGCGTGCCTGTCACTTGTCGAATAAAAATATAAAAGCAGGTACGGAAAATTTCTCCCACCTGCTTTTATAACGACTAAGTATGTATTGTATGCATACAGTATTTAAAACGATACACCCACCCGTTCAAATCTCACCAAGCTGGTATTGTAAGCATTGATTTTTTGCTGCACGTCTCTCAGCTCTTCCGCTGTCCATCCTTGTGAGATAAATTCACATAGTTGATCATACAGATTGTTTGCTATACGGTTACTTTCATTCTCAAGCTGATCCAACATAGCCGGAAGGAAAACATTGCTGACTTTTTGCTTTGTCTCGTCAACGGCTCTGATGATCTCTACTCTGTATTCGTTCTTCTTTTTATTTCCAAATACTAATTTGGCTGCGATTCCTGTGACGGCTCCGATCAGTAACACCGGCGGCATCACTGCACCCATAGCAGCCCCCAAGGTTACACCAGCAGCAGACGGCCCAAGTACTGCAGCATAGGTTGCGGCTGCCACTCCATAGGCACCCCCAATGGCTGCCCCTTTTATCGCGCCATCCGCGACTGCATTTTCTCCCTGTGGGAAATAAACTTCTAAAGGAACATCAGTGTCTTGATATAATTGGATTTGACCCTTTCGAAATTCTTCTTCTTCAATATTAATTTTTTCGCCAATGGTTTCTACCGCCTGATTCCATTGTTGCTGAAAAGATGTGTTTATCTCGGAAAATTTTCTTTCCAGCATTTCCAGTATATATTCGCTGGACAAATAATGGTTCATTTGAGAAGAGATGCTTTCATAAGAAGCTTTTCCTGACATCATCCCTAACCCTTCAAGCTCCCTTAGCAAATTCCTTTTCTCGTCCTCGAGCAGATGAGTCGACACCCAGCTTTGCAGTTCCATCTTTATTTTCTTCTGAATACTGTCATTATGATACTTAATCTCTTCCTTTCTTCGTTCCATTGTTTGAAGCAGAAATGTGATCGTATCATTTGCAATCTGGTGGTTCAGCCTCTCCTTTTCAACGAGGGCATTGATCGAACTGGATATACTTTGCAAATGTACCTGCTTATCTTCTTTTTCAATGGTATCCAGATACGAAAGCAAAGCCGGAAATCTGGACTCCTCCAATAGCTCCTGATCCCCATGAAGGGTTCCCTCAAATGCTTGATAGGCAGAGATGGCAAAAACTTCGTCGATCATAAATCCTAATTGATCCTCTATGTACCCCTCAAGCTCCTCCGCCGAACCATCAATTTCGTCCAAGCGATTGATTACAGCAATAATCGGTTTCCCGTATGACTTCACGTTAGTCAATTCTTCTTCTATATCCTGTTGGCCTAAATGATGTCCATTAAAAACCCACAGGACGACATCGGAATTTTGAATATAACCCTTCGCTGTTTTTTCGTTGCTTGCCGTAACCGTTGCAATCCCTGGTGTATCCACCAAATAAAGCTTTTGCAAATTGGCAAGAGGAAATCCAAGTTTCACCTCAGACACATCTGAAAAAAAATCTTGGTTCCCTTTATTCGCACTTAGGATTTCATAAATTTCATCGGTGCTGCCATCAATTGTTTCATTAACTTTCCTTATGATGCTGCCCTTTTTTTGATTTGAATGTTTAACCTCTATAATGCTTGCCGTCGTTTCAGTGACATTTGTCGGCGATACAGCTTCCCCCGCAAATACATTCAGAAGCGTGGATTTTCCAGCTTTCACCTCACCCATTAAAACAATTTTCAAGGGATGATAGCACTTTTCCATCAGAATATCCGTTTCATTCCGAAAAGATTGAAGTTGCTGGATGATATCCGGATGGATCGGCAGTGATTTATCCAAAGAACATAAGGGTGACATACTGAAGGTTTTCTGCAAGTTTTGAATTTTTTCTAACACGGACATAGGCTTCCTCTCTCTATTTATTCATTAAAATCTCTTTTAAAGGGGTATAAAAATTAGGCGTCGGGTTCGACAAAGTCTCTTTCAGTCTCTCCCCGTGATCTAACATATCTTCTACTTCCTTGAAATCATCCAAATGATCCATTAACGCACCAAAACTATATACCTGTGTAAAAGATTGGTTGGCACTTGACTGTATTCTTTCATATACATGATCTGCATGGGATTCAATATTTTCCATCATTTTTTCAGTTTGACCGGATATGATAGTATCCACTTCTTTGATAAGTTTTCTTCTTAGTTCATCCTTAATACTTTTCTTAGCAAACCAGCCAACAATTCCACCAACTAATAGACCAACGGGTCCCAGAATTAACGCCCCAACAGCACCAGCTGCGATACCGGAACCATATGTCAGAAAATCCTCACCACTTAGATCACGCCTGATATTCACCTGTACATCCATGTCTTTTCGAAGTTCTAAAGAATGTTGCTGCATTAAACTTGGATATTCAGTAAAGTAAATTTTCTTTACATAGTAATCTTCAATACCCTCAAATATATCTTTCTGTTCTTTTTGGAGTTGTTCAAACATATGAGTGAGCCGGGGGAGTTCAAAGATGTGATCTTCCAAATAGCTTTTTTGCTGCTCCGAGCCTTTTATATTCATAAAACTGTCCATACTGAGAGCAATATTCTCTTTGACTCTATTTTCATAGCTATCCAACTGTGCTTTTGCATAATCAAAAAATTTGTTTGACTCAACATCCAGTTGTTCATCTACTTTTTCAAAACCATCATTCATCTTTTCCAAATCCGCAGCCAAATCCAGAAGATATTGTTGAGTGTAAAGTAATACCTCTTTGTTATATGCCCGGCCGGACTCTAATTTTTTGTCGCATTGGATGCGCTTTGCGTTCTTGAAAAATGCATTTTGTATTTCTGCATAAAGTTCATTCAATCCACTTTTCTCAATGAATTCCTTATTGCCGGCAGCCGCCCCATCATAGGCCATTTTGGCTGATAAGGGAACAATGGCTCGGAAATACCCTTTATAAATGGACTGCGCATCAGCCAGAACTTTTTTGACCCCTTCTTCGCCTTGATTCTTGTATACGAGGTCTATTCTATTTAACACGGCTATGATATTTTGGTGATGCTTTCCACCAATGTTTTCAATGCTTTCCTCAAGCTCCTTAATCAATTTTTTTGCATTGCTTGCGGAAATTGAGGTCGCATCGAGCATCCAAAGTACACCATCTGCTTTGTGATAAAAATCTTGAACGTTATGACGAATGTCCCCCATGATGTTTTGTTTCAATCCTGGAGTGTCGACGACATGAAAATATTCCAAGATGGGGGCGCCGCTCACCCCCCAATGTATTTCGGTTATATCCGAATGGTATAATTCCTCACGTTCAAGCTTTAACTTGAATTCGTTCATTGCTTTCAATGTGGGATTCTTTTTTTTGTATTCCTTTATCTCATTCCTTATATGAGCCTCTGATTCTTTTCGCTTTTTCTCCTCGCCTTTAATGATCTCTTGAGCCCTTTTGGCAGACACCTTTTCTTCACGACTATCCCTATATTTGATGATTACTTGATGGACTGGTTGATCGTTTCGAAAGACATCAATCTTCCATGTTTTTGGCAAAATGCCTACCTCAGCAGCCTTCGTTTCCAATAAAGCATTAATCAATGTAGATTTCCCATACTTGCCTGACCCAACAACAAAAAGCATAAAGGACTCATCTAACCCTTGAACTAAGCTTTCAACCTTCGTGTTATAATCCTCAAGTAGGTAAAGGAGGCGACCCGTCTTGTTGTTCTGGCCATTATGACTGTTCATTAAGCTTTGACGAAACAAATCAACCTGGCTGCGATAGAACTTAAGCTGCCGCTTCGTTACTTCTTCCTGCTCGTCTTCACGGATGTCCTTTATTTTTCGAAAAATTGATTGGTACAAATCCATTCCACTAGGTGCCGAAGAAGGCTCTTTTACCTGATTGCTAATCATCCCGATCCCTTCTTCCTATAACGAAATAACCTGTAGAGTATGTAAAAGTAGAGTTGTTAGTATACCAAATGAACCAAGTGAAAAGATGAGGGTAGTAATGAGCAGCTTCTTGGACGTATCTGCTGTTTCTACTCCGTGATTCGTTAACACATTCAACTGACCATCTAACTGATCTGCTCTCTTTTCTAAACTTTCTTCTAGTAATTTAGCAGCTTTGTCCTGTAAATCAAACTTCTTATCTGTCTTTTCTTGAAATCTGGTGATATCGCCTTTGATTTCTTTCACATGGTTAATGTCCACTTCTACCTTTTGAAGAATATTTTTTAGTTGCACATCCATACGTTCTTCTCTTTTTTTCTGCCCTTGTTGACGCTTCAGATATTCGGCATTGACATATTGCAGTTCATCAAGAACTTTTCTTAATTTATCGATACTTTCAGCCATTACCGGGACTTGTTTATTTACCGTTAAGGATGCTTTTTCCATTGATTTGGCTACCGATAGTTCTAATACTTCTTTGCTAATCTCCTTGATCAGCTGGTTATATTCTCTTTGAAGTTCATCTTGCATAAACCTGTCTCTCCTCAGTAAAATAATCATTTATGTATAAAAACTAGAATGTATTTCTCTTAATCCAGCCTATCGGTACTCGGCTCCGCCACCCCACAGTTCCCTGCCGCCTGTGTGGCCTGTTTGATGATGTATTTCCTCTTCGACCAGTTGAAGGACACCCGCATCTTCATGATGGTGCCAACTATATCCTTCAGGCGTATCCCCTTGTGCTAACTGCTGAATATCTGTGTTCGTTAATTGTAATTCCTTAACGAGATCTGGATTAGACTGAAGTTCATCATAAAGTTCTATATTGGCATACGAAAAATGGACTGAATCCGACTGCAAATAAAGATCATTCGGTAAGTTTACTTCATAGGCAGCATCAAATACAGGAAAAGTTCCTGTGAACTCACCATCGGGGAGTTCAACTGTTTTTTCTTCAAATGGGACACCCGTTACCGGATGATGGTCACCTGCCAAATGGTCATTCCTCGTCTCAAGCTCTTCGGCATCTACGGTATCTACCCCATCCATTAAATCCAATACACCCACTGCTAATGTAGCAATGGCTGCTACTTTTCCAATATTCTTTACGCCCTGGACTGCCTGTTCCTTATCTCCCAGTCTAATTCCTTCATAGGTGGCCCCGGCACTTTTCGCTGTATAGGTAACGGTTGTTTTAACCCCGTTAAAAGTTCTGCCAGCAGCATCTTTCAAATCATCAAGTCCCTCTTGCAGTATGAAATCATCTTTTTTGATCGCCCCATATGTACCCTTGACCGCTCCGTCAATATATTGTCCGGCATTATCCAAAGCAACAGTTGATGCTTGTTTAATTCCATCCCCAACTTCCTCAACCCACTCAGATTTAACGGCTTTACCGGCTAATTTTACTCCCCCTCCAATCACACCGCCGGAAAGTGTACCAATCCCTTTACCAACCGACCGAAAGAAACCCATCCATATCTCCCCCAAACACACAATCAAAACTAACTTTAATTAATTTTTTTATATTCATAGACTCGAGGTCCTTTAATAAGTACAATAAGGACTGCCTTCATTGATATGTACCTCATTATACCAAAACTACTAGTACTTTTTTCTTAAATTGTAAAATATGACTAATTGACTTTGAGGGGTAAAGCTTTTTAAATTCAACAGTGGAGAGTCTCATTTGTTGAAACATAGACTGCCTTTTCCAGGATGTAATCATTCCAAATACTAGAATACTGGCCGGAAGACTGCAGTTACTCTCCGAGATTCTAAAATACTGGCCAGAAGACTACCATTACTGTCCAAGTATCTAGAATACTGGCCAAAAGCTTCCAATTACTCTCCAAGTTTAATAGAATACTCTTCAATTTCAACTTTTACTCCTCACCTGCCACAGTTTACTCTCATATTTAGTAAAAATACTCGTATCCCCTACTGCAAGAGTACGTAATTTCCCGGATCTTAATTAACCGGCAAGTACCAGCCAATGTTTTCCAGCCTACTAATTTTATTTTCATCGTTCCAAATGGAGGAAAATCAAATATAATATAATAGGAAAATGTATACATAACATCAGGAGGAACACAGCATGAAGAAAGTCTTATTTTTATTATTACTAGGTCTCGTTTTGTTAACGGGTTGTTCCAAAGTGTGTAGTGCAAAATAAAAGTGCAGAGTTATGAAACATAAACGTACATAACTTTGCATTTTATTTAAAAGAAAAAAGACCTTGCCAGCCATTCAAATCTTCTCTACTGTAGTTGGTGTCGAATCA
>NZ_JBHUEO010000048.1:0-49485 GCF_042680885.1 Siminovitchia sediminis
CCCTTCGCCCTTGTTATTCACAACCTAAACCATTGGCGTGTTTGTCAAGGGCGATTGCGTGAGTTAACCACCCAACCACTGATAGAAATCTAGTGAGTTTTCATAGAACTTTTGACATTACCTCCTGGAAATTTTCCTGTTTTAGCAAACAGAATTGAGACATCAATGAGATTTAACATTTGTAAAACCCCGCTTATTGGAATCACAAGATAAACATACCCCATTGGAATTCCTAGACCAGGAGATACTTGACCCATCGAATTTGCAGTAATTTCCACTCCCTTGATGAATAACACAACAAAAAATATCACACAGAGAACAGCAACCAAGGATTGCACGATCATTTTTACTTTTGGAGGTAACTTATTAAAAAATACTTCGATACTTATGTGTGATCCATGCTTAAAGGCAATACCTGCACCCAAAAAGACAATCCAGATAAAAAGAAATCGTGTTAATTCTTCTGTCCATGAAAAAGAGGATCCAAGCAGCGATCGGGAAATAATCTGAAGAAGAATTAGAATGGTTGCTAAAACCAAAAATGACATTGTTATATATTCTGTAATACGGTTCAAGAATCCAAGCAGCCGCGTCCAAATCATTCATTATCACCCTCTTTTCTAAATCGATGACCGGGCAGTTGACTAAACAAGCCGTACATACAGATTTATATACGGCTGTTTAATACCATAAAGTTTTTTAGTCTTCCCCCAATTGATTGGTATTTTGTTACATGGAATGGGCAGGAGGAAATTACCCTCAGGCCATGCGTATGGTTCAACATACGACTGTTTGATTGCGCTTTCAAAAAGCTCTATGGTTTTGAGCTTCTTTCCGGCATGTCAGGATCCGATAAATATTTGATCTTTCGTCTGACATTAAGACAGTCCAACAGGGTCCAGCTGAAATGCAGGGTCCCGGTAAACAATTTTTCCATCAACGATGGTAAGTACCGTTTTTAGATCTTTAATGGCATCTTCCTCTACCTCAAAGTAATCTTGAGAGAGAACGGCCAAGTCAGCCAGCTTTCCTGGTTCAATCGAACCCACCTTGTCTTCCTTAAACTGTGTGACGGCACTCCCCATCGTGTATAAATAGAGCGCTTCTTCTCTGGTAATGGCATGCTCTTTGCCCAACACTCCTGCTGTTAATGTATTTCTGGTAACCATCCACCACAGACTTAGAAATGGGTTAGCCGGGAGAATCGGAGCATCAGTTCCTCCTCCGAAAGCAATCCCGCTGTCAACAAGTTTGCGCAGGGGAATACTATCATGCGCTCTCTTTTCTCCATGGAATCTCCTTTGATTATGTCCTAAAAGCAACGGCTGATCTTGAATGGTTCCCATGATCCCTATCTGTTTCATCATTTGTAAATGCTCATCTTTAGGCAGAAACAAGTGCATAATTACCCAGCGCAGGTCTTTAATCGGTATTTTCTCGTTTACTTTGGCGTATAGATTGACCATTACTTCATTAGCTGCATCTCCTACTGCGTGTACACCGACACTCCATCCATTCTCAGCAATAAGCGTAAACATGTCCTCCAGTTCCTTCATCCCTCCGGAAGGAACTCGCAACTCACCGCGAAACTCAGGATCTTCCTGTTCTCTAGGGACAATTTCATAAGGATCTTTCATATAAGCATTTTCTATCCCGCCATCGCTAAAGTATTTTAAACCACCTATAGTAAAAAAATCGTCACCTTCACCTTGAGAGTAGTTAGAAGTGGCAGCCTTTACGTCTTCTATATCTTCCACCAATCGCAGCACGGTTGCTCTGACCGTCATCTCTTCGTTTTTCCAAACTTCTCTATAAACCTCAATTTCCTCATCATTTACTCTTGGGTCCGTCACCGAAGTAATACCGTACTGGTTCAGCTTGTGCATAATCGCCCGCAAATCACCGGCCTTTTCAACTAAAGATTTGCCGGGTATTTTTTTTGCAACCAACTGAACGGCTGGCTGTCCAAACAAAATACCTATAGGGTGACCGGATGCATCTTTCACAATCACACCACCGAGAGGATCTGGTGTTTCATTGGTGATTCCCGCTCGTTCTAATGCAGCCGAGTTGACAGTAGCTACATGCCCTCCTCTTCGAATCAAGACGGGATGATCAGGTGAAACGGGATCTAAATCGAACCTGTTAGGGAGCCTTCCCTCTTTCAACGCCCCCTCATGCCAATCACATTTACCGAAAACCCATTCCCCCCGGGAAGTCTCATTGACCCGTTTGGCGATGGATTGAACAACATCAGCGATGGAACGCGCATCACCCAGGCTGACATCATACACTTGACTGGCTTCTGTAGACAAATGAATATGTGAATCATTGAGTCCCGGAATGACCAATTTCCCCAGGAGATCTATCAATTGCGTATGTGCACCTGCATGATTCTTGATTTCCTGATCGGAACCCACCGCAATTATTTTTCCGTCTTTCATTGCAACAGCCTCAGCTATCGTACGATTCTTATCCATTGTATAAATTTTTCCATTACAGAGTATGGTATCAGCTGGCATACCGTTTGACGTAGTAATTGTAAACATCCTTTCTCTTTAAAAATAACCTCAAGAACTTTTTTGATGTATCGACTTTAAACGAGCAGATGCTCTTCAGTTAACTTTACTCCTTTTTCAAGCAAAAGCGGGCGAACCTTTTCATTGAAATTCCGCATACCTTCCAGATACTCCGGGAACGTAAATAAAATACCGTCAAACTCTCCCTCCCTGTGAACCTCTTCCAAAATCGATGCAATCGTCTCCGGACTGCCAGAAATGGGCGGGAATCCATAGAAAACATGTTTCTTTGCATTTTCAGCAAGCATTTGAGAGGCACTGCCAGAGGCATCCTTGGAATAAATATTCATAATATTACTCAGTAGTTCAACGTCGGCTCCATCACGGTAGTACTGCTCCAACTCTTTTGCTTCTTTATCCGTATCCGCCTGGATAATGATGAAAACGGTATTTGTTTTAATCGTACGCCCGTATTTTTTTGCCGTTTCTTTTGCTTTTAAACCCATGGCCTTCATTTCAGCGAAATTTCTGCCACTTACGAAAGAGTGAGACCCGTTTTTCGCTGTAAAATTTAACCCGGTTTCCGACATACCCGCACATACAATAGAAGGAAACGGTTTTTGAATCGGCTTAGGTTTGCTTGAGACATCTTCAATAGTATGGAACTTTCCTTTGTAAGTTACATGGTCTTCTGTCCAGAGCTTCTTGACAATGTCCAGCCACTCTTGGGCGAATTCATAGCGATAAGAAGGATAACCCTCCGGCATCACTCCCATCTGCTTGTACTCATCAAAGTATTGGCCGCTAACAAGGTTTAGGCCAAAGCGCCCCTTGCTTATTTCATCGAGAGTAACCATCATTTTAGCGGCTACTACCGGATTAAATGTTAACGGTTGAATGGATGCAATAATTTTGACCCGTTTTGTAATAGCAGCGATCCCTGCCATGAGAGTCATGGGCTCCACTGCATAATCGGAATGCTCCGTTTCCCCTCCAAACCCTCTCCATTTAACCGCAGAAAACACATGATCGAAGCCAATCTCTTCAGCAAGTAAAGCAATACTTTTGTTCAGTTCAAACGTCGGCATGAATTTAGGAGAGTTTTTTGACATGATCCAGCCGTTGTTCGTCGATGGTATAAATACACCAAGTTCCAGTTTTTTTACCCCTTCCACTTGTAACACTCCTCTGAAAATATTTAATATTTTAACATATAAAGCTACATTTGACTGTATATAGATATTGATTGTTGATTTTTCTTTGATAAAAATAAAATGATGTAAAACTTCTACGAAAAGAATAAGATTCTACCATAATCAAGTTTTGAAGATACTTTCCAAGCAAATAGAATAAAAGAGCTTCAGCTTCAAAAAAATTCAACTTTTTTAAAAAAGAGGTTACTAAGTACCCTTCAAGCGTAAAGAAGTATACGAGTCAATATTTAATATTTATAAAATAGAATTCTTGGCTCCTCGATGTATCTCCAATCCTAAATAGCAGCATGATCTAGCCATGCACTGATTATGGCGGGTACATTTTCCATATCCGATTCCATCACATATAGCCCCCTTAGTGGGCAATTCGCCCCCAGTTCTAATAAAAGGGGAGTAAGGAATACATCAACCGCCATTTTATGATGAGGAGCAGCTCCCATCATGACGGGAAGGACCGTCTTTCCTTTTAGCCCTTCTTGAGGAATTTGATCGAGAAATGCCTTTAGCAGACCTGTGTATGCAGCTTTATAGGTAGGGCTTGCAACAATGATAACATCCGACTGTATTATTTTTTCGACATATATTTGAACCTCCTGATTTCCCCATTCAAAAAGGCAGGCTCCAATCGGGGCCAGTTCAAGCAGGCCCATGTCAACTAAATCATTCTTTTCCTTAAACTGCCGTGAAATTTCTTTTGCTACAAGAGAAGTTTTCGATTGCAGTTTAGGGTTACCCACAATGGATACGATTTTCTTCAAATCATTCACCTCCTTAAAAGAAGTCTTGCTTTATACATCCGTCTGAATCAGGAGTCACCCCAATTATCGGGTATGAAGCCCACATTTCTGCGATAATATAACATCGGGTCTATATCGTTCTTCTGCAAATCAACCACTTCTCCAATCAGGATGAGATGATCCCCGGCATCTACTTGCTGCACCTTCTTACACTCTAAGACCGCGTATATATTTTTTAAGATTGGAAGATCATTGGAAGAGAGTTCCCACTCCACTTTAGAAAAACGATCCTTTTCTTTTCTGCTGGCAAATGTAAAACAGGCGTCTTTTTGTTCGCCCGAAAGAATATTCACTGCAAAGGCATCAACGCTATTAAATGTTTCATAGCTTCCGGATCCTTTATCAATGCACCATAAAATTAATAGTGGATCTATAGAAACAGATGCAAAAGAATTTGCCGTGAGACCCACCGGATGATTATTTTTATCCTTTGTTGTAATGATCGTTACACCTGTTGGGTAACCGCCCATAATTTCTTTATATAAGTCAGCCTGTTGACTTTTTACAATCATTGTTAAGTCCTCCCTTAAAGTTTTTTTAGAGCTCCTGAACTTGTTTTTACTCACTTACCAATAAGACATCCGGTTTTATGCTTTTTTTGTTTGATTGAATAGATTCCAGTGACCGCCTCTCCCAATATTCATTTAATTTCATCACTAGTCCCCCTTTACCAAATCTCACTCTAGAAGATGGCTTGTCGTCTGCTTCACCAGTCACAAATTGGAGGAAGGATAATATTTCCTTTCTTCTTGTTGTAATGTCCTTAATACCTCTCTCATAAAAGCAGCGATCAATAGTATTGTAAACGCCCCGATTAACCCCAAAGGTCTGATCACAAAATTTTTGAAAGGAAAAATCCGTATAATGAGTCACAAAATCGTCCTGATTCACTTATAATCCCTCCCTATTAACTGTACTAATCAGGGGCTTAACAACTTGGAGTTTATAAAAGTATAAACGGTAACAATTTTGCACCCATTCACAGTTGACGGTTACCACATGACTTCATGATCACAAAATTAAAAGCGGCAAAAGATAACCTTTTAATTATTGACGGAATTTACCGTTCGTTTTGAATGTTTGAAATAATTATATGGTTAATTTATAATGAAGTAAATTTAACATTTTTGATGTAATGTTAAATAAAACTGAAGGAAAGTGATGAGGGATGAACATACAGCAGTTAGAATATATTGTTGAAGTTGCAAAGACAGGTTTTATTTCCACCGCTTCGGAGAATCTGCACGTCTCTCAATCCGGGATTAGTCAATCCATTACTAGCTTAGAAGAGGAATTAAAAGTCAAAATATTTAAACGGTCGAGGTACGGTGCGGTCCCGACAGAAGAAGGGAAAGAGATTATAAAAAAAGCTTATGAAATCCTTTTAAAGATACAAGAGCTTGAAGAAGAAGCTTTATCCCGTCACGTATTAAAAGGAAAAGTGAGGGTCTCGATCTTACCCAGCTATAATAATATCCCCTTAATAAAAGCTCTATTGTCTTTCAAAACTAAATATCCGTATTTACATATTGAAGTCGACGAAAAGAAAATGACAGAAGAAAGCATTTACGATGTGAAAAATAATCATGCGGATATTGGCTTAATCCTTTCTTACGGAGATTTATTGCAAAGTGAAAATGACCTGACCTTTGAGTCGTTATTAGACGGGCGAATGAAAATTATGACGAACAGAAATTCAATTTTAGCTATGAGCAAGGCTGTTTCACCTGAAGACATCTTAAATGAGCCGCTGATCTTGTACAATGGAAATTATGTGAAGTGGTTTGCCAATCAAATCTTTCGTTCCTATGGTCCAATGGACGTGCTATTGACCTCAAACAATGTAGAAGGAATTTTTTACTCTGTTGAAAAAGGGTTAGGAATTACTCTTGCACCAGATTTTGTCATTAACAATCATCGATCACTTTTAAATGATGACATTGCGGTTATAGATTTTATCAATTACGATCCGGCCAATGTTTCTGTCGGATTAATAAGACAAAATAGTCCATTTAATTCTCCCAATATTAAAAAGGTCTGGGATTTTATAAAAGAGGAATTGTCGCAGTAGTTTCTTCAAAGCTATATCCTTGTGTTATTCCATTGACTCTCCCCATACAAAAAAGCAAGAGCCCCTCAGCTCTTGCTTTTCTTTGGCCTTCTTATTTCACCAATGCCTCCTGCTTAATCCTTTCCCTCTTCTTCTCCCACTCGATGCACCAGTCCGAACAATACAGCGCCGGCTCATTCTTGATGTTCAACTGTTCGATACGCTCCTCATAGACGAGCTTTCCACAGACCGAACATTTCTCATATTTTTCTACATAATAACCGTTACTTGAAAATTTCATGAGAACAGTCCCTTCCTATTTTAATAGATAGTTTCCGCTGCTTCCTTGGAAATAAATCCGTCCAGCACGTCTTCCTGGATCATGTCGCGGTCCCTTTCTTTCGGAGATCCGTATCCGCCGCCGCCGGGTGTGACGATTTTGACTTTGTCCCCGCGCCGGATCGGAATATTGGAGAACTTACTGGACGACACTTTCCCGTAGCCTTCCACCACATCTTTCCACTCGTCTTCGCCGGCTTTTTTAATCAGCGTCGCACCAAGTCCGCCTTCTTTCCCTTCAAACAATCCGTAAGGGGCAATATGATGGCGGTCTGTCATTTGGCTGATGGTGATGAGATCAGCATTACATTTGAGTACTTTTTCCGCACCTAAGCCGCCGCGGAATTCTCCTGCGCCACCGGAATCCTGATTCAAGTGGAAGGATTCGATTAACCAGGGGAATCTGGTTTCAAAAACCTCTACCGGCGTTGTACGGCAGTTTCCGTTGATTGAGTCAACCATATCATTTCCGTCGGCATATGGGCGTGCTCCCCAGCCAACTGCTTCCAGGTCGTAACATACATAATACTCTTCATAGTCTTCATGATACCCGCCAAAAACAAAGTTGAGGTGAGTTCCGCCTTCACAGGCAATGACTTTTTCCGGAACAGCTTTTGAAAATGCCCCCAGTACAGCGAAGGCAATTCTCGGATGCGTTTCTGTATTTCCGCCTACTTCTGGTGCAGGGTAATCAACATTAACCACAGTGCCCGGCGGCGCCACGACATGAATCGGCCGGAAACATCCGGAGTTTTTTGGAATGGAAGCATCCGTTAAGTTCAGCATCGCATTATAAGCAGCGGACTTGGCCACTCCATACGTTGCGTTGATTGGACCTCTTGCCTGAGGTGAAGTTCCTTCGTAATCGATGACCACTTCTTCATTTTCTACATAAACATTCGCTTTGATCGTAAAGACTTTATCCTCGATCCCGTCATTTTCCACGTAATCTTCAAATTGATATAAACCATTGGGAATTTCTCTGATTTCTGCACGCATGCGGCGCTCAGAATAATCCATCAGGTCGTCAACGGTTTTCATGAAGAAGTCTTTTCCATACTTTTTAATTAGGCCTTCCAATCTTTGCTCTCCAAGATCCGCAGCACTGATCAGCGCCCGCAAGTCACCATAGTTATATCTGGGCGTTCTTACGTTGGCCAGCATAATCTTCCAAACTTCTTCGTTATCTTTACCCTCTTTGACGATCTTGACTGGCGGAAGTCTGAGCCCTTCCTGAAAAATTTCAGTCGCTTCTCCGGCGAATCCGCCAGGTGTCATGCCGCCGATTTCAGCCAAATGTCCAATTGCCACGGCATAAGCAACGACTTCCCCATCAATAAAGATTGGTTTAAAAACTGTATGCTCCGGCAAGTGCAGCCCGCCACGATAAGGGTCGTTGTGGAGAATCACATCTCCGGGCTTCATATCTTCCACAGGAATCTCTTTAATACAGTTTTCGATTAACGTCGGCATACCGCCGATCATCGCCGGGCAATAGTCCGCAACAGCGATCAATTCCCCTTTCGCATTGGCCAGTCCGCATGTGAAGTCCAGCGCCTCATTAAAGATCGTAGAATAAGAGGTTTTCATCAGCGTAATACCCATTTCACGACAGATCGATACCATTGATGAATTGATGATATTAATAGATACAACATCCATGTTTAGCCACTCCTATCTTTTTTCGATGTGCATATTTCCGAAAGAATCGACGGTCAGCTTATGCTTTGGACCTACAATAGTCGATGAAGCATTTTCCTCAACGATTGCCGGCCCGTCAATTTTATGGCCGTCTAAAAGCGTCTCGCGGTCATAGATTGCCGTCATGAGAACTTCTTCGTCAAAGCGAACCGGACGCTCATCTTTCGGCACAGCCTGGCTTCCATGAGCTTTATCAATTTTCCTGACAGCAGGCTTGTCCGTTTCACTGATGATGGTGACTTTGAAAGTAACGACTTCCATGGCTTCCCCAGGTATTTTGAAGCCGAACCTCTCTTCGTGCATGTTGTGGAAGGTCTTCCAAATTTCCTGCACATTCTCTTCATTGATTTCTTCTTCATGGAATGGAACATCAAGCTCATAATTTTGGCCATGGTAGCGCATTTCGATAGATGTCACGATGTTGTAGTGATCCGTATATCCTTGCGAAGACAGATCTTCGATACCAGCGTCCCTCAGCTGCTGAAAAACTTCATTTGCCCGGGCGATATCAAATTTCTTCGAAGTCATCTGAACTGTACGCTGCAGGTCCACGCGGGCATCTGAATACATGAATCCGACTGCGGAGAATTGTCCCGGGTGCATCGGGATCACTGCCCTTGGAATTTCTGCAATTTCCATTAAATCACTTGCATGCAGAGGTCCTGCTCCTCCAAAGTTCATCAATGTAAAATCTCTTGGGTCATGTCCTTCTTCAACCAGCACCATTCTCAGTGCACCGACCATGTTGTTGTTGGCAATTTTAATAATGGCATTGGCTGTCTCTTCAGCAGACATGTTCAATTTTCTGCCGAGCTCCTCCAAAGCCTTGTAAGCCGCATCGTAATCAATTGCCATAGAGCCTCCGAGGAAATTATCAGGGCTCAGTCTTCCCAAAATGAGATTGGCGTCGGTTACGGTTGGATTTTCGCCGCCTCGTCCGTAACATACAGGTCCTGGATCAGCACCTGCACTTTCCGGTCCAACGTTCAACATGCCGCCTTTGTCAATCCAGGCCATACTGCCCCCGCCGGCACCGATCGTTCGGATATCAATCATCGGCACCTGGATCGGAACTCCCCATTCGATTTCAAAGTTGGTTGTCAATTCTTCTTTTCCGTTTTCAATGATAGCCACATCCGTGCTGGTACCGCCCATGTCAAGAGTGACCAGATGGTCGATGCCGCATTGTTCTGCAATTTTCTTTGCTCCGACAACCCCGCCTGTAGGTCCGGATACAGCCGTATTGATGGGGGCCCTGTCCGTAGCTGCCAGCGTCATAATCCCACCGTTGGATTTCATAATACCGACATTTCTTGTAATGCCCTTCTCTTCAAAGCGCTCTTGCAATTGCCTTAAGTAAGAAGAAACGATTGGCTTAATATAGGCATCCGCAATGACCGTGCTTGCTCTTTCATACTCTTTCCACTTGGGTAAAACATCGTAAGAAATCGAAATCGGCATCCCCGGCAAATATTTTTCCAACAGACTCCTTAATTTTTCCTCGTGTTTCGGATCTACATAGGAGTAGAGGGTGCAAATTGCCACAGCTTCGATATCTCCTCTTTCCCTGATCTCCTCGGCCACTTGCTTGACTTCATTTTCGTCAATCTCAGCCAGTGTTTCTCCTTTATGCGTCAAACGTTCAGTAATTTCAAAGCAATTCCGGCGCTTGACAAGCGGTTTCGGCTTAATCCAGCTCAAGTCATAATGTGATTTTCTGTTCGCCCTTTGAATAAATGGGACGTCCCTGAAACCTTTCGTTGTGATGTACGCAATTTCTGCCCCTTTTCTTTCTAAAATCGCATTGGTTGCGATCGTCGTCCCATGACGGATTTGATCAATCTCCTCCAAATTTTCAAACTCCTGCAATCCGGTTAATACACCATTGATCGGCTCACCAGGAGTCGTTAAGTTCTTCCACACTTTGACTTCTTTTGTTTCCTGGTCAAATGAAACGAAGTCGGTAAAGGTGCCTCCAACGTCGATTCCGCTAATATATTTGCTCATTGATGTTCCTCCCTTATTGAAACTGATGTATATTTAAGTCATTAATGCTTTCGATAAACTTTATCGAAAATCAATGATATATAAATAAGTGACAGCAAAATTACAGATGTAACTACCCAGCGCCAGCCATCCGAAACAGTACCCAAAGGCTCCCACCACCCATTGGCAATGATGATCAGAAACGGAATGACAAAAACCATGGAAGCCAAGACTACGCCTAGAGCCAAGTATTTATGCTCATTTTTTGTAAGCTGAATATACTCATCTTTCAGTTGGTCCATTCATTTCACACCTTTCCAGGAAAATTAACTCCGGAGTTTCGCAATCAATTTCGCCGGCCTTAACAACATGACGCCTATCCCCGCAAATAAGATAAGGCATCCTAACATTAAAGAGGTACTCCAATTGCCTCCGTAAATTGTCATCGAGAGAAAAGTAGTCCAAACAAATCCGGTGCTTGCCAACAACCCTCCACCGACAGTTCCAGCTGTATTAATTCCGATATACAGTGAGACAATCATATAGGTTCCCCATGCGCCTCCTGTTACAGCGGCATATGCCCACCATTTTGGATCTTGCAACATGACCCCCGCAATATCTGTAAACTGCGGCATAATAGTAAAATTGATGATTATGGCACCAACCAATGCCCAACCTGCCCGCCAGAAAAGCGAACTCTCTTCTGGCATCATGTCGGAGCCTGCAGCAATGGCAAAACTTTCAATCCCATAGACAATGGCAGCAAGCAATCCCATTCCGGCCCCAATCAAAATAGCTGTAGATGAAACACCTGGAGGAGCTGCCAGCGACATGCCTCCGGAAGCAACCCAAATCCCTATGACAATGAAAGCGATGCCAATAATTGTCCATTTTTGCATGATCTTCTCTCTATAAACAATGGAGGTGACAACCGCCCCCCAAAAACCAAATAATCCCGCTAACGGACCTGCAATCGCTCCGCCAACAATAGCCGAGGAAGAGAAGAACAGGAAATCTCCAATCATACCCGTCATCGCCATGAACACGCCATACCAGGATATTTTCGATCTAAAAATCCTGAAATTATCTTTAGCTGTCCCCACGATAAATGAATAGATAAATATCGTTAGAACTCCAAACATATATTCAAAGAATTGGAAAGTTAAAGGGCCAGTCGGATAGGCCATATTAAAAGGATGCAGGGAACCTGCCATTCCGGCAAAACCAAAAGCCAGACCAAGCATAGGTGCCCCCAATGCGGCATACACCATTCCTATACGAACTTTCCTTGATTCTTGGAGAAGCTTCATATCATTCAGCGATTGATTCATTTCTCACCTTTCCTTTCTCAACCATCGATTGATCCAACCCTAATTCTTCTATGATGTTGAGAGGAGAAAGCTGATATTCTACAAATTCCCGATGCCGTTCCTGAAGCTTATATTTTCGAAAAATCGTTTCTCCGTATACCTCTGCATCGACTTCATCTGTCCAGCTTTTATTATGTAATTCAAGGAGGATTGATCTCAATTTACTTAATGCTCTCGGGTGATAATGATTCTTTAACTTTTGATAAATCTCATACTCCCATATTCCGTCCCCAGAATTATAAAGGACCGCATACAAAGCAAATTTAAGTGGTGGTTTCATTGTTTCCCCTCCAAATTAAAGATTCATAATCATATCGAGCCATTTGGCACAAACCATGCCTGTGATTAAAGCAAAAATAATACTGATAATTGCAGGAATACCAGGGTGAAACTTCGGAAGTTTTTTCTCCACCATACATTCCTCCTTTCAATAAATTAAAAGTTAACTTTTAATCTTACTCACCTCCTTAAAGTTAAGGTTGTTATTTTTCACAAAATCTACTTCCTCTTTAAAAAGTTCCATATGTTCATTCATGATGTTTACCGCCAGCTCGTGATTTTGTGTTTCTAAAGCCTCAATCATGACCCAATGCTGCTTAAGGGCTTTATTAATAATGTCCAGATAACTGCTGGTGTACTTTGTTAGTACAAAAGGAGAATCCTCTGTCATTTCAAAAAAAGCATGTACCAATGCAGCGAGTATGTGGTTTTGAGTGGAATCAGCCAACGTTTTGTGGAACTTTAAATCCAAACTCAAGAATGCACTTACATCTATTGCGTTATCCATCTTTTTACAAATAGAAGTAAGCTTTTCTATGTTCTTGTTTGTCGCTCTTCCTACAGCTTTAGAAATAACTGATAACTCCAATTCCTTCCGAACTTCCCATATTTCTTCCATAGAGGCATCATACTTGTGTGCCACCCTTTTAAGAGACTCTGTTAAAATATCCTCATTGTAAGAGGTAACAAAGGCCCCTTTTCCAGGAGTAATCTGGATAAGTCCTTTTTCTTTCAGAACAGTGAGCGCTTGCCTAACACCATGACGACTAATTTGATAGGTATTGGTCAGCTCCCTCTCTGACGGTAATTTATCACCTTCTTTTAAAATCTCGTTATTTATCTTTTCTTCAATGTCATCAACAATGATGTGAAACAAACTATTGCTTGCCATATGATCACCTGTTTACGATTTGGTTGTTAATATTTGATAGCGCTTGCAAAACTGGCTAAAAAAAATTCTTGTGGTGGAAGTGGTGGAACCAGTTTAACCAGTGGAACTGGTTAAACCATTAACTTTGTTTTCTAATATACTACATAATTACTACAATATCAACAATTTTTATATATTTCTCTATTCAGAATAGTACATTTCTGCTAACTGAATTGTTAATAGGAAATGGAACGAATCCTTAGTAGAGTTGCAGGTATCTTTGGATTGTTTTATATCCCCTTTCACCTTCAAACAATTTCTAATAAATAGCTAAGAAACCACATGCATTCCATCATATTCCACCGCCCCTTTGAATATATAAAAATACTAAACAACCTTTCCCATGCATACGACCTTTCCAAAAAATAGTTAAGGGGTGAATCGTTAAAACGGACAAGCGCAGATCCTTTCCTCACGTGCTTATAAGGGGTTTTTAAAAAAGGGGGTTCCTGAAATGTTGAAACCAAAAAAATATCTTTTCCAAGTTTTAATGTTCACGACACTTTCAGCCTTGTTGATCGCCGGGTGCGGGGCCAGACAATCCACAGAAGGAGACGGGGCCGCGGGAGGTGAGGTGTATGAAATCAGTTATGGACACGGGTTTATGCCCGAAACGCCACACCATCAGGCCGCTTTGAAATTTAAAGAGACCGTCGAAGAAAAATCGGACGGCAGGCTCCAGGTAACAGTTTACCCTTCGGACCAATTAGGCAGTGCCCGAGAGCAATTTGAAGGTCTGCAAATAGGTACACAGGAAATCGCCTTATTGCCCACAGCCAGAATTAGCGGGTTTATCCCGGAACTGCAAATTTTTGATTTGCCCTTTTTGTTTCCCGACAGGGAAATCGGTTACCAGCTGATGGACGGTGAGCTAGGAAATGAACTGCTTGGTTTGCTGTCGGCACAGCAAATCAAAGGGGTTGCTTTTTACGAAGATGGCTTTAAGCACTTTACGTCCAATACGGAACTGAGAACTCCGGAGGATTTTAAGGGACTGAAGTTTAGGGCCATGGAGAGCGAGATTATTATGGAACAATTTAGAAAGCTGGGCGCCAATCCGACGACCATTGACTTTGGCGAGTTATATAACTCTCTGCAGCAGGGTGTTGTAGATGGCCAGGAAAATCCCCTGGTGACCATAAAAAATATGAAATTCTATGAAGTGCAGGATGTGCTGACGTTAAGTGAACATGGATATCTCGCCCATGTACTGATGTTCAGCGAACAGTGGCTCCAATCCTTACCGGAGGATCTGCAGGAAATTCTTGTAGAAACAGGCAAAGAATTAGCGTCATGGCAGCGGGCTGAAATTCAAAAAGAGGAAACCGAGTATTTAGAGGAAATCAAAGCCTCCGGCACCAAAGTTATTGAGCTGACAGAGGAAGAAAGAAATGAATTACGGGATGTAACGAGGTCTGTTCATGAGGAGTATAGCAGCAATGTCAATGAAGATCTATTGAAAAAAGCCTATGAGGACATCGACCTCCTCGAGAAGGAATAAAATGAACGATAACCGGTCGGGCATAATGAAAGTTCTTTGTTATGCCCTTCTATTTTGGAGGTGACCCAATGAAACCCCATTTACATGTGCTGAACAAGATCGAAGAATATTTTATCGGAATCGGCATACTGATCATCACGCTAATTTTGTTTTTGAATGTTGTCTTAAGATATGTTTTTAACTCTTCGATAGAGTGGGCAGAGGAATTTACCAGATATGGCGTCGTGTGGATTACATTTGTTGGTTCGAGTGTTTGCATTTACAAAGGGGCCCACCTGGGAATTGACTCCCTCACCACGTATTTGGAGAAAAAAGGATACACCTTTCATACTATCATCATCCATGCAGTCGCCCTGATCTTTTCCTTATTATTCTTGTTTTTTTCATTCAACATCACCATGCAAGTCTACGAGTCCGGACAAATCAGTCCCAATCTTGGAATACCGATGGTCTATGTCTATGCGGCCATGCCGGTTGGCGGAGCCTTAATGTCCATAAGATTCATCCAGCAGTTGTTGGAGGGCTTCTCCAAAAGGAAGGAAGCCTAAGGAGTTATTTGAAAAATAGGGGGACTTATGATGGTAGCGATCCTTTTTATCGCGCTCTTTGTCTTGCTTTTAAGCGGAATCCCTGTATTTATTGCGCTCGCCCTTTCATCAATTATTGCCCTTTTTACCTTCACCACCCTTCCTATGGAAGTGGTTGCGCAGCGGATGCATGCCGGCATTGACAAATTTTCTTTAATGGCTATCCCTTTTTTTATCTTGGCTGCTAATGTCATGCAAGGCGGCGGGCTGTCTTCACGGATTCTACACTTGGCCAACGCGATGGTGGGGCATTTGCGCGGCGGCCTGGCAATGACTGTGGTCATCGCCAGTATTTTCTTTGGAGCGATTTCCGGCTCCAGCCCCGCCACGGTCATAGCCATCGGGGCTTTAATGCTGCCAGCTCTGCAAAAAGGCGGATATTCCAGCGGTTTTTCCAATGGCTTGATTGCTTCTTCATCGGCTGTAGCTGTGATCATTCCTCCCAGCATCGGGCTGATTGTCTATGGATCCGTAACAGGAGTGTCGGTCGGAGACCTGTTTATGGCCGGATTTTTGCCCGGCATTGTATACGGTGCCGCCTTTATGATCTACAGTTACTACATTGCAAGAAAACATCACATCCCTATCAAACAACGGGCCAACAAAAAAGAATTGTGGAGTGCCTTCCGATCCTCCATCTGGGCACTGGGTATTCCGTTTATCATCGTGGCCGGTATTTATGGAGGAGTCTTTACACCCACTGAATCGGCAGCCGTCGCTTCCGTCTATGCCATTTTCATCGCTTTGTTCATTTATAAAGATCTGGACTTAAAAGGCCTGATTCGCACATCCATCGAGACAGGTATAGGAACCGCTCAAATTATGATTTTGCTCTCAGCCGCTTCGATCTTCGCGTGGGTCCTGACCAAATTTCAGGTTCCCCAAGGGTTGGCTGAGATGATGGTCTCCATCAGTGATTCAAAAATTGCCATTTTACTGATGATGAACATCATCATGCTATTGGCAGGCATGTTTATCGACTCCGCTTCTTTTACCATTATCCTGGCACCGCTATTTTTGCCCATTGCGACCATGTATGGCGTAGACCCGGTCCACTTGGGGATCATCATGATTTTAAATGGAGCGATCGGCATGTATACGCCTCCGTTTGGGCTGAATCTATTTGTTGCCTCCGGGGTTTCCAAAGTGCCTGTTTCTAAAATCATCCCGGGCGTGATCCCGTTTTTATTCATCAGCTTGATTACATTGATGATCATTACGTATATTGAAGAAATTTCTCTATTCCTTCCTGCTATTTTAAAATAGATCCATTCATTTATGTGGATATCTGAAAAATTAAGGTATCCACATTTTTTCTTGACCTGTTCAGGGGTATTTACTCAACATCCCATCGTCCCGGCAAAACACCGATACTTCCAAAGGGGAACCTCCTCAGTTCAATGAACGGAGCACTGGATAATCCTATGATTCCTTATCCGCCTCTTCAATTTTCTCTTCAATCTTATGTTTTTCTTCGCTCCACCAAAGCTCGCGGTCAGTTTCCTCTATGACTTCTTTGATTTCATGCTTTTCAGCAACAGCCGGCGGGGATCCCCGCAGAGGTTTACCGGAGGTATTTTTCAGAAATAACGTCACCACCACAATACCAATCACAGAAGCAAAAATAAGGTAATAGGCGGGTATGAGGTGGTTGGCGGTCATGCTGATCAGCCAGGAGATCAGTAAAGGAGCTGTACCTCCAAATATCGACGCGGAAATATTGTACGCAATGGCCAAGCCTCCGTACCGGACTTCTGTAAAAAACAGAGCAGGCAACAGGGAAGTCATGGTCCCTTTGATAGATGCCAGGAGCGCGCCTAAAATCATCAGTCCAAAGAAGACGAGCCAATTATTACCACTTCCAATGAGTAAAAAGGAAGGAATGGACAAGAAAATAACTCCGATCAGACTTCCTTGAATAATTTGTTTATTTCCCACTCTATCAGCAAAATACCCCATCGCCAGGACAATCGGAATCATAATAAACATGACAATCAAAATTAACAGGAGCCCTTTGGTTTCTCCATATCCTAAAACCGCCGTTAAATGGGAAGGCATATACGTCAAGACGGTATAATCAATCACATTATAAAAGAATACTAAAACTAAACATAATAACAGGGATTTTCGATGAAACAGAAACAGTTCTTTCATGGAGACATGCGGCTTTCTTCCCATCTCATCACTCTTCTCTTCCATCGCTGCAAAAGCAGGTGATTCCTCAAGATGGTTTCGAAGATACAGCCCAATGATGCCAATGGGACCGGCAATCAGAAAGGGCACTCTCCAGCCCCAATCATACATGGTTTCAGTTCCCAAGGCATAGGTGAGAGCAGTGACCAGTCCTGCCCCGGCAATATAACCGGCAAGTGTCCCTACTTCCAATCCGCTCGCCATAAATCCGCGTTTTTTATCCGGCGTAGATTCGGCAATAAAAGTCATGGCCCCTGCATATTCTCCTCCCGTAGAAAACCCTTGAACCAGCCTTGCACACAGCAGCAGAATCGGCGCTGTGATTCCAATCGACTCATAACTGGGAATCAGTCCGATACTGAATGTTGCCACGGCCATCATAATTAAGGTGACAGCCAATATCCTTTTTCGTCCCAATCGGTCACCGAGCATTCCGAAGAACATCCCGCCAATTGGCCGGACAAGAAAGGCAACCGCAAATGTGCCGAAACTAAATACCAGCTGGGCCGATTCACTGATACCCGAGTAAAACACACTCCCAATAATGACAACCAAATAAGAATAAATCCCAAAATCAAACCACTCCATGGCATTACCCAATGCGGTAGCCACTACAGTCTTCTTCGCAACATCCGTGTCGACAACCGTCACATCGTCCTTACTAAATTTGTATTTTCTTCGTTTGCCTTTTTTACGATCCATATAGAAAAAAAACCTCCTTGCCACAATACATCTTTTCTTAGTAATTCCCCGTGAAATCTTCTTTAAGCATCCTACCGGTTGTTAACTGGAAGTTTAGGAAAATGAAGTCTATAGGATTGACAAAAAAACCGGCTTTTCTGTAGCCGGCTGATAACGGGAACAAATTTTACTGTGTGGAACCTGGACAAAGTTTAAAAACTGGACTAGCTGGATTCGAACCAACGATCACGGAGTCAAAGTCCGATGCCTTACCGCTTGGCTATAGTCCACCGAAATCCCTTTTCAGGGGATACCCTTAACTGATACGGGTTTTTTTATTACTATTGTAGAGCCGAGGGTTGTTTTACTTGGGCTGCTTGTGCTTGCTGCACCTGTTTCACAGCCTGTTGATTTGCTGTTGGGCTTGCTGAAAATGCTTGTAGTTACAATGCAGCTGGTTAATCACCCGCTTAATTTTGAACCCACTTCAGCTGGTGTTGGGCTTGATACAACAGCTGCTGTGCTTGATACATCTGCTGTTGTGCCTGCAGCAGGCTGTTGTGAATTTGCATGAGAGAGCTGTTTGTACGGGCTGTCGGGCTTGTTGCAGCTTGATGGCTGGTATGGTTGTCTAACTATTAATAATAACTTCTGCCTTTAGTAATAAAATATGCACCTTTTTTATCCAACTATTCACTTTTAATCAAAATGGTTTTTATTTAAAACCATTAAAAATACCGCTTTTTTTCCTTTCCTATTCCTTCCACTAAGTTTTACACAATGTTAAGATTTTATTTGGTAAGAGTAAGAACAACCAGTCATTTTTTTACCTTTCCCGTGAACGACTGTTGACAAAGCAGCTATTATGATAATCTTAGGCTCTATTTTTTAAAAAAATTTGCTAAAATGGATATAAGTCAATTAGACTAACCTTCTAAGGCTATGACGGATTTAATATATAGAATGTTTGAAGGAGTGCAAAACTGGTGAGCAATAGACGAGAGATTCAAATCACAATAGGAAGAGTTATCCAACAAACTTAGAATATTAAACATCATTCTATGCCAAAATCAGCCCCGCCGCTGTCGACTATGGCAGCGAAGATCATGAGCCGTGTTTTGAATTAGCTTATTAGATTTTTAGCAATACTAACTTGTCCCAAACCCAGGTTCATAACAAAAAGTGAACTGCCCTATCAAGTAGACAGTGGAAAAAAAGAAAAATGTAGCTAAGCGGCTTTAGCCCTGGGTTTCGTATCGCCAAGCAATTTTTTTGATTAGGGCCACCTGAGGTAAATTTACGGTTAAGGATGTTCTCAGCCACATGTTGAGGAGAAGCCTTTTTATAGCTCTTCCTTTTCCTTCGGATGACAGACTTGATTCCAACGACTTTCATGATTCAAAGAAATTTCCCGGCTTTGATAAGCCGTAATACATCCATTTTATATTCAACTGTATAACTTCGTTTAGACAAAAAAATGCCACCTTTAAGTATTCAGGTTTTATTTTTTTACCTGTCTACTTAAAAAGGAGCATATCACTCATCCCGCTATCGTGCTCTTTGTATATTTCTTACATCTGCTTTGGTTTCATATAGTTCATCCAATACAATACTGAACTTTGTATCAAGCTGCCGAATCTGGTCGCTTAAATTTTGTTCCAGCTTGTCCATACGATTTTCCAGGTTATCCAAACGGTGTTCTACTTTTTCCATGCGGCCTTCAAGTTTTCCCATTTGGCCTTCGAGTTTGTCCATTCGGCCTTCGAGTTTGTCCATTCGGCCTTCGAGTTTTCCCATTCGGCCTTCGAGTTTTCCCATTCGGCCTTCGAGTTTTCCCATTCGGCCTTCGAGTTTTCCCATTCGGCCTTCGAGTTTGTCCATACGACCTTCGAGTTCCTCAAAACGGTCTTCAAGCTTGTCTATACGGCCAGTCAGTCTATGTTCTGTTTGCGTCATTTGTTCAGATAACTCTATGACCGCTTGATAGATCGCCTCCAAGGTAATGTCTTTACCCATGATTTCACCCTCCTTTCTTTAAGTATAGTACCCATCACTATATGATACAAAAACTGACTATTTAATTGTCAGCCCATACACGTTTCTACAAGTCTATTTCCCTTCCATCATATATCAATTTTAGGTAAAGTCCCATCTTCATTTCTCAATTTCCAGTAATTTATCGGGTTTAACTATGGTAACAGGGATCTGATGTTGTCCATAAAACAAATACGGAGTCATATATTTAACAGAGCCTTGCGCTAATAGTTATTTTACCGCTTTTACCTTATCCAAAGCTTTTACCAATTCTTCCGGATGCCGGGAGCCGATCACAACGGTTTGATTTTTTCTCAGCTTCAGCTCTATCCCCTGGTTTCCATCCATATTATAAGCCGTTTCCCCTTCCAAATTAAAACGCAGTCCCCAGCCGCCAAACCGTTTAAGCGGACTGTACGTAATACTCTTATAGCTAATAAGATCCTTCAACATGAAAGATCGATAATGAACATGAAACGGTACAAAGCGGATATATAGGCCATCCCTGCGCACCTCTGTGATCAGCTTGACAAATCCCAGCATACCCACCGGGAATACGATCCCGAACACAAGCCAAAGGATGACCATCACAGCATCAGGTGCCGGCTGATTCCCTATAGGCACGCCGAATATAATCTGCTGGATGAAGCTATACCACATGAATACCGTAAAGCCCCATATGAACACCCACAACCACACTTGGCGCGGGCGCTGCACCTCACGATAGATCACGGGTTCTTGATTTTTATTCAGCATCATTCCCTCCCTTCAGAACCAACTTCCCCTAGTGGACCTGTCGTTCAATTTGATTCCTTGTCGTCGGATTGCACTCATGTGGATTCATCTCAATGCTGACGGAGACAGAGCCATAAATTTTGTCCTGCAAAAAATTTTGGTGAAAATTGCATTACCATTCACGTATGGATCTTCTTTACTTTGAGAGCTCTCTCCTTAATTTTGCCACAAAACTATCAATGAAAGTAAAAAATTCCCCGACCACCATGATTATTTCAGTAAAATAATTAAATAGTTGAAAGTCTAGTGTAACTGTTGAATATCCTATTATATAACTTTAATGACTTACTAGAAAAATTCTATTTATCAAAGAAATAGTTGTTGGAGAAAAAAATCTCAACTCAAGCAAAAAAAGTAGAGATGGCGAGGCAGTTGATCTGCAGTGTATATTACATTCATCCTAGCTTATACAAAGTTGCAGAATGGGGATTGACCTATCAAAGGAAAACCGCAATATTTTTAGGTAGTATAAATGGAGAGTAAACAAAACTAATTAAAAGTGCAAAAAGGCTCCCTATTTAGTTTGAGTCAACCATTTGTGGGCAAGTATTTTTGTCCTTTTGCTTTGTAAGCATTTTCAAACCTTTAGTTCCTTCAAAGTCGACTATTTTTGTATTTTTAAAAACCTGACAATCCTTTTAACGCCTGGTATACGGGGATGTTAGCTTTCTGGCTGAGATAAGGGACATTGCCTCTTGCGGCTTCACCAACCGCGCTTGTCAGCTTCTCTCGATAATACTTTGGCGGCTTTTCCTTTTTGGCTTCTGTCCATGTTTCTGCCCGCCCAATTAGTGTGCGGAGGGACAGTTTATCCAAGTGCCCGATGAGGCCGGTCATCATTGCCTTTATCCCTTCTTCCACCCAGCTCCGGCCATTTTTCATCCGCTTGGCGAACCTCTCATGGTCGCTTCGGCACTTCCCATCGCCCGGAAACCCTGCGTGTCGATTTCCTCCAGCCACTTCCTGTAATCGCCCAAAGCTTCCGGATATTGTTCCAGCTGTTTAATCAGCTCTTCCAGCCTTTCTTCTCTACTTTCTTTTTCGAGAGTGCCGACTGCGCTGTTTAATTCAAGGAGCAGCTTTTCTCCGTCATAGGTAGCGAGGGCTTTCCTGATGGCTCTGTAACGTGGATGGTTCCGAAAGATCCTCTGGATGTCACGCGCTACATGGAAGCGGTCAATGGTGAAGAAGGCGTTGGATGGAAAGTACTCCCGGCAGGACGTGATCCATTTCGCTCCGTCCCCATTGATGACGAGTAGGTGTGTCAGAGGGTCGTAATCGAATGTCTCTACCAGGAAGGTCTCAAAATCCTCCCAGAAATGGCTTGTCCCTTGGTGATGGAAGTGGCGCTTTTCCTTCAAGCTTGTCCTTTTTCCGTTCACTTCCCAGCCTTGGTGGACAGCCGCAATCTTTTCCTCTTTGCCTTTTTTGTTCTTTTCCTGGCGTTTCATGTACAACCCGTCCACTTCGACAAACAGGACACGCTGGGCCAGTTCCGTCTTTTTAGGAATCAGCTCCACACCAAGCATCTGCTGTCTGATCCCCTCATGGCTTAGGACCGGATAACCCACAAGGGTCTCCAGGGTATTGGCTGCCTGACGGTAGGAAGTGCCTGTGACAGCGAGCTCCATCGCGGTTTCCGCCAGCAGGGGGGTGACTTCCTTTTCTCCGTCAAACGATAAATATTGATCCAACAGAAAGATACATCGGTTTGCCGTACGGTCCCGGTAATAGTTGCGCGAAATCTCAATGGGCCCAAACAGGCTGTCGATGGTCGTGCCTCGTTTGTCTAGCATTCTAAAACGTCTTTTGTCCCGCTGCTCTGCAATCTGCTGGTCCATCTCTTCCAAGATCCCTTTCATGACATCTGAGTAGGTCTCCTGCAGATTCCTCCAGACCAGTTGTTCAATCTCTTTTAATGAAGGAATAGCTGTGATATGATCTTCCATAGTGGTCTCTCCTTTTCGAATCTGGTTTTGGTCGACTTTGATTCTACTAAGGAGTGGCCCTTTTTTCATGGAATCTGCTTGTTAACTTCTCACCTGGTTGAGGAGAAAACCCTTTGGTGGCTTGACATGGGGGTCCCTGCGGGCAAGAGTCCCTGCCAGGGAACCAGCTGCACAGGCTGGCTCAGCCGATCAAGGCTATCATGCCCACCACCCCATATAAAGCCGTGGATATCATTTTGAAAGAGTAACCTCCTGCCGCAATAAGCCTATCCATTTACTTGAACAAAATAGGAGTGTTCCCATTTTGTTCGCCCACAAACATTTTACTCATACCCCTATTTACGAGTTTTTTTGAGGCAGAATCGAGTTCCAAACAAAAAACATTCCAAGCGAGAATTTGGTGTAAAACTTTTATAATTAAAATGGTAACAAAACAGGACGGCTCCGTATCCAAAACAACTGGTGTAAGCTAAGAGTTTTATAGAAGAACACCTACAACTGAGACATAGTACTTAGCCACACTGTTGTTTATAAAAGAACATAGCAGGCACTAGAAATTATTTCAATTGTACCTGCTATGTTTCGTTGGCTTCATCAACATCATATTTAATTGCTGATAAATTCTTCCTCTTTCACATCGATTGCATCCTCAGCTTGTCTCAGGTCAACAATATAGTTTCCGTATTTGGACACCATGGCCGCTTCGCCCGGGAATACGACAAGGTTGGTAGTCGGTTCTTCAATAATAGCAGGACCATCGACTTTGTTTCCTGCCTTCAAGCGCTCACCATCATACACCTTTGTCTCTACCAGGCCGCCCTGTTCCTTGAAATAAGCTTGGCGGGTACCTTTTAAGCTTCCTGCAGCCGGCTCTGGCCCGGCAAGCTCCTGAGCTTTAAGGCTGATGGAGGATGTAACTCCCTTAACCCTCAATTTCCAGACTACGCACTCCACATACTGCCCCGGCTCCTTCGAACCCAATACCTGGTCATGCATTTCGTGGAAATCTTCTACTAGGGCATTTACGCTATCCCTGTTGTCAAAGGACGAACTCTGTAAAGAGAACGAGAGCTCCTGTTCCTGAAATGGATACCTGGCTTCCGCCAAATATTCAAACTCCCGCTGTTCTTCAGGGATACCTACCTTATCTAAAAACTCATCTGCTTCTTTTTTCAATTCTGCCAGCACAGCGTTTACGCCGTCATAGTCAAAATCATTTGTCGCAGTCAAGTAGCTCCTTTGGAACTCTCGAACTACATCTGCCACCGCTCCGCCGAATGCGCTCAATGTTGCGGCTGTTTTTGGGATAATAATCTCTCGAGCCCCCAACTGAGAAACAATTGGCAAAATGTGAATACCGACGGCTCCTCCGCCTGCCACAAACACATACTCTTTCGGGTCGATCCCTTCCCATACCGTTACATCGCGGATTGCTTCTGCCATCTTGGCTGTCGCCGTGTTCCAAACCGTATGAGCTGCTTCCATCACACCCACTCCAAGCGGATCGGCAATGTCATTTTTAATAGCTTTTTCTGCCAATTCCCGGTTGAGCTTCATGCGTCCGCCCAGGAAGTAGTTTTCATCCAGATATCCTAGTACCAGGGCTGCGTCTGTCACTGTCGCGCGCTCGCCTCCACGCATATAGCAGGCGGGACCAGGTTCGGACCCGGCACCTTCCGGACCGATGCGGATCAGGCCGCCCCCATCTACCCAAGTAATGCTTCCGCCGCCGGCGCCAATTGTCTTAACGTCCACCTTAGGTATACTCAACTTCTCATGACCAATTTTTGCATTGTTTGTCACAATGATTTCACCGTCGGTAATCCGACCAATATCAAAACTCGTTCCTCCCATGTCACAAGTAATGACATTATCCTTGCCCAGTTCCTGCATGGCATAGAACTTCCCGGAAATCGGTGCCAATGCAGGCCCGGAGTCGATGCTGTAGATCGGCTGCTCTACCATATCTTCGGGAAGGATCAAGCCACCGGATGTAGTAAAGAGGTATGGTTCCTTCTTATATCCAATTTCCCCCAAGCTCTCCTGAAACATTCCCACATAGCGGGTGTTCAGAGGTTTTAAAGAGGCATCGATAACCGTACTCACCGTCCTGCGGTACTCCCGGATTCTCGGGTTCACCACATGGCTCAGCGTGCAACTTTCCAGTTCAGGCCATTCCTCTTCAATGATTTCCTTCACCCGTAGCTCATGTGCTGGGTTGACGAACGACCAAAGCAATGAAACGGCGATTACTTCCACACCATATTCTTTGAATTGCCGGACTGCTTTCCGCACCTCATCTTCATTCAGAGGGGTGATGATCTCACCTTCTGCACTCATCCTTTCCGTGACCGGCAAAGTCAAGTACCGTGGAACATATGGCTCAGGATAATCCAAGTACCATTCAAACGGATTCTCCTTCCCGCCTTCACGGAACAACAGGACATCCCGGTGACCTTGGGTACAGAGCAGGCCTACCTTGGCTGTTTTCCCTTCGATCAGAGCGTTGGTCGACACCGTTGATCCGTGCCCGAAAAACTCGCATTTCCCCATAAACTCATGCAGGGGTTCGCCGTAATATTCTGCGGCAAGTTTCAGGCCTTCGATGACTCCTGACACCAGCTTTTTCGGTGTTGTTGGTGATTTAAAGATGTTGGTTTCTCCTGTTCCGTCAACAACTGCAACGTCTGTAAATGTACCCCCGATATCTGTAGAAATCCTGTATGTCATTGCACAACACCACTTTCTTTTAGTTTTTCTCGAAGCGCTTCAGTGGATGGATAATCGACACTATAATGTTCAGAATCCGTACGGATGACAACTCCATAAATATCGCGTGCCTTTTTAGCGGATATCCAGCCTTCCCTCACGCGGTGGCGGACCATCTCAGGGTCTCTTTCCAGCGGGTCGCCATATCCCGCCCCCGAACTGATCTCCGATACCAGTGCCTCACCCGGCTTCAAATCAAGCTGATTAAAAGTCGGCAGCTCCTTTTCCGCCGCAGGTCCCTCTTCCAGCTTAAACAAAGCTGCGTTTGCCGGTGAACCGCTATGCCCCTTCAAGGCGCCGCGAGGCGGATTGTCCTTGCCATCACACACATAAATGAACGTAACCTCGTCCTCCGTAGGCGTCATGACCACCCTTGTCGCCGGGGCGCCATCCCATTTTCCAGCACCGCCTGAATCCTGGATGATTTCCTGCTCCAGATAGCGGATCGGGTATTTCTGCTCCAGCATTTCAATGGAGTTCCATTCCATCAAGCCGGCATTAGCGATTGCATACATCAGATAACCGTCGTGCCCATGAACTCCCATCCCGCCAGTGACCCCTGTGAACAATTGTGTGACATATGGGCGGTCATACCGGGAGTCATACCCGGAGATGACCGACATGGACGGCGGCTGGTTCAATGATCCTTCCGCCATGCCCAGACCTTCCTTAAGACCGTTAAAGATTGTCTGCACCGCCAAGATCGCACGGTCCGCCACATTGGTCGTCGCCACCGACGAGGAATATGGCAAGCTGGCCTTTCCGACTACTCCGGTTTCCCTCATCTTTACAACAATCCGTTTCAGAGCACCTTCACACAATGGAACATCTGCCCCCAGATAGTTCAGCACCCCAGTACGCCCGGAAGATAAGACCGTGGCTTCGCACAGATTCAGCCCGCATGCCACCGGATCATCATTGTCTGTATAATCCACGATGACCTGCCCCTCTTCAGGATCTATGGTTACAGTGACATTGACACGTATGCCATCAGGAACAATGCCAGGCAGTGGATCATGGGTGGAATAGTTCGTCCAGGTGCCAGCCGGCAGCTTTTTTATTTCTTCAATCATTCTTTTTTCTCCGTACTCATGCCATTCACGGCAGAATGCTTTGATGGTTTCCTTTCCGTATTTGTCAATCAACTTTGCAAGCTCACGTTCCCCGATCCGGGCCGCCCCGATCATTCCAAGATAGTCGCCGTACCAGACATCTGGCACACGGATCCTCATTTTTGCCATTCTCACGATGTCTTCGACATCCTGATACTCATCCTGGATTTTGACGCATGGAAAACATAGAGCACCCTCTTCGTAGATATCCTTTGCCGGGGCATGGTAGGTCGTGGGCACACTATTGCCGATGTCCGCTTGGTGACCTCTGACAGTGCACAGAAACATTAGCTCATCCTCATAGAATACCGGGACAATAATGGTATGGTCTGCCATGTGGGTGTTGCCATGATAAGGCGAGTTGTTCAGGTACGCATCCCCCGGCTTTAAACGGTCCCCGTGAAAATCAAAGACTGACTTGGCTGTCAGACTCATGTTTGCCACATGGACAGGAAAGCCGTTAGGCAACGCAATTACGTCCCCCGAACCGTCACAGATAGCAGTGGAGAAGTCGCGCGCACTGCTCATGATGCTTGAACGGGCGCTGCGCTGTAGCGTATAGGTCATTTGTTTGGAAATGTTGTTTACCTTGCTTGAAATAATTGCAAGCAAGTCGGGTGAAAGTCGTTTTTCTGTCATTCCAGTTCCTCCTTTTTATGCATGCATAACAGCTAGAGTCAATCTTTTTAACACTTGCCAATGTTACAGTTCTGTTGCCTACATCACTTTATCCAGGGATGCCTCCGCAGTCTTGACGGAAACCACTTCATTGGACTGCTCATCCAATACCCAGTCCCTGCCGTCTGTTGTACCCAGATATTTGTCAGGGTACTGCTCTTCAATTTCAGCCTGCCTGTACTTCTTGAACCACCAGTATTTAGCCAGAATGTAGTAGACAACGAGACTTGCCGCAAACCCAACCAGGAAGGCATAGGAGCTGAAGATGGTGGCCATCCCCACCCCGGCTACCAGTGCGAAGAGTCCCGCAAGGTTCCAGCCTTTCGCATAAGAGAACTGCCCGTCCTTTTTATATAGGTCCGTGACATTCATGCGGCGCTTGCGAAGAATATAGTAATCCGCCACCACTACCCCGACAATTGCTGAGTAGACCGAGCTCATCACATTCAGAAAATCCGTAAGGGCTTCCATCAATGCCCACGGCTGGATGACAGAACCGATAATTCCCGTGATGACCACGCCGCCCGCATAGCTGACCTTCGGGAATATGTCAGAGAAGACAACCGCCGGTGTTAGCAGGTTGGATGCCGCATTTGTGGACCACTGGGCAAATACTACCAGCACGAGCATTACCAAAAGCACCATTCCTGTGGAAATGCTTTGGATCGCTTCGACCGGGTTCCAGTTGTTCAACGCAATCATCGATACACCGCCAATTACGATCATGGCTGACTGCGTAAGCGGCAGGGCTACCATATGCCCCATCAGCGTATTTTGGTTACGCTTCCACCATCTCTTCTCAAATTGCGCTGTCCGCACATGCCTCGTCAGGTTCTGGGAATCCGAGGCGGCGGTAGACCAAAACGCCATATTGACGAAGAACAGGACAATGAAGGTATTCCAAACAAAGCCAGTTGTACCTTCTGAACCAAGGACGGTATTCCAGACATTGATCCCGTCTGCACTTGCAATCCCTTCCAGGCGGATATATAAGTATATGGAAATGATAATAATGGAAGGAGCTGCAATGTTCGCGAACCTTTCCACCGCCTTAAAGCCGAAGGCTGTATTGAGAACTTGCACGGCCGCAAAAACTACGTACCAGAACAGCCAGCTGTCAAAGCCTGTAAAATACATAAAGATGTAGTTGATTGCCAGCGCTCCAAAGTACGTTTGGATCCCAAACCAGAAGGATCCCAGCACCGCGCGGATCAGAGTCGGGAGATGGGTCCCGAATACACCGAACGGGGCGCGCATGTACACCGGGAACGTCAGCCCGTGCTCAATCCCGATGTCTCCTGTGACAGAGATAAAGAATCCCAAAGCCAGATTAGCCAGAAAACAGGCCAGAAGCACCCAGCCCAGATGCATCGTCTGAACCCCGTCGCCCCCAAGGGCGAACGTGGCAATGATTACCGCCATACCTACCCAAACAAAGAAATAGCCCAGCGGGCCGACATTTCGGCTGGCATAAGGGATCGGCAGGTTGTCTTTTGACAATAGTCGATTCTGATTGTTCATGTACTTCACCTCACCATAAAAGTAGAATAATATTCTTTTGCTAATTTGTTTTATAGAAAGAAAGAGCGTCATACCAGCCATTGAAATTTTCAAATAGGTATACAACTTTCCAATCTCAGAGCTGCTATGATCATTCTTTCACTTTTTTACATACTCTGTTTTTAGGTTCTTTTAATGAATACTGTTTTGATGGCTGTAAAGAATTCTTTTGCTGCTTCCCCTTGTTCTCTGGCCCCTGAACTGGAGGCCTTCATTCCTCCAAATGGAGATTGGTATTCAACCCCGGCACTTTCAGCGTTTATCCTTACAAGGCCAGTCTCTATTTCCTCCATAAAATCCATTATCGTGTTCAGGTCGGAAGTGAAAATGGATGCGCTTAATCCATATTTTGTGTTGTTGGCCATTTCGATGGCTTCTTCCAAGCCAGAAGCTTTGATCAACGCAATCACTGGTCCGAAAATTTCTTCTTGGGCAATCCTCATATCCAGAGTAACGTTTTCAAAGATTCCCGGCGTAATATAAAAGCCGTTATCATATTCGCCGCCTTGTAATACCTCTCCGCCCATTAAGAGGGTAGCTCCTTCTTCTTTTCCTATTTGAATGTATTCATTGACTGTATTAAATTGGCTTTCACTTGCACAAGGCCCCATCCAAATGCCCTCATTCAATCCGTTGCCAACTGTTATTTTCTTCGTTGCCTCCATCAGCTTCTTTTTGAAATCTTCGTAAATTCCCTCTTCTACAATCACTCGGCTTGTGGCCGTACATTTTTGACCCGTAGAACGGAAAGCTCCATTTATAACAGCTTCTAGAGCAAGATCCAAGTTGGCATCTTTTGCAATGATGACCGGATTTTTCCCCCCTAATTCCAGCTGGAATTTGACTCCACGTTCCGCTGCTGACTTGGCTACAATTTTTCCGACGTTTTCAGAACCAGTAAAGGTAATTCCATTTAAAAGAGGATGATCAATTAACTTCTGTCCAATAACAGACCCTGATCCAGTAACAAAGTTAATGACTCCCTCAGGAAATCCTGCTTCTACAAAACATTGAAAAACCTTTGCAGTAGTTACAGCTGTCTCCGTAGCCGGTTTTAAGACGATTGTATTTCCATAAACCAATGCAGGAGCGATTTTCCATACTGGAATTGCTACCGGGAAGTTCCATGGAGTAATGACCCCAACTACTCCGAGAGGAGTTCGCCTTGTAATCAAAAGAGCATCCGTATCTGATGACGGAATTACATCTCCTTCTTTCCGTAAGCCTTCATTTGCATAGAATCTAAGGACATCCACACCACGCATGACCTCTCCTTTGGCCTCCGGCAATGTTTTGCCCATTTCGCGGGTCATCGTTTTTCCAATGTCATCAACTTTTGCTTCTAATAGATCAGCGACCTTAAAAAGAAGTTTACCTCGCGCTACCTGGCCCATTCTTCGCCATGCTTTTTTCGCTTTATCTGCTGCTTCAACAGCGTTGTTTAAATCTTCTTCAGAAGAACTTTGCACATAGCCTACAATATCTTCCGTATTAGCCGGACTTACCGTCTTTATTAAGTTCCCAGTCGAAGATTCCACCCACTTGTTATTAATAAAATTCTTATATGTAACTGCTTCCATTAAAGTTTGCATTAGCTCTTCACTCCTTCGTTATGAGAATGGATATCTTGGGAAGGCTTCACTTACTTGCCAAGATGCAATCTGTTAAATTTAATCAATGTTTTTTTCCACAACTGAGAGTACATCATGAAGTATGTTAATCATTTTATTAATTTCATATTTATTAATATTTATAGGCGGTGCAAAGATCAGGGTATCCGCACCTTCATATATTACACCACGGTGGATAAGTCCACGTTCCAATGACTCCGCTACAATCTTAGGAGACAACGGTTCCGCAAATCTTTCATTTCCTTCCCTGAAAATTTCAATTGCTCCCATCAAACCTAAAGCTCTAACTTCTCCAACAATGTCATGCTCTTGTTGAAGCCACTTAAAACCAGCCAGCATTTCTTCTCCCATGGCTTTTGAGTTTGCGACCAGGTCTTCCCGTTCTATGATCTCAATATTCTTCAAGGCTACAGCGCAGGCTGTCGGATGACCACTGTACGTATACCCGTGCATAAATAACCCATCAGACAAATCGATCAGATCTTGATGAATTTTCTCTGATATAATTACGCCGCCAAGCGCCGCATACCCACTGGTAATCCCTTTTGCCACAGACATAATATCAGGAATAATTCCGAACTGCTCGACACCGAAGAAAGTTCCAGTTCTTCCAAAACCAGTAATTACTTCATCGGCGATAAATAAAATGTCATTCTCCTCACAAATACTTTTTATTTCTTTGAAATAATCTTTTGGAGGAAAATGTACGCCTCCTGTTCCTTGGACCGGCTCAGAAATAAATGCTGCGATGGTATCTGCACCCTCCGTCTCAATAAAAGCTCGAAAAGCTTCCGGGGAACTTTCCACATAATAGAAATCCGGAGCAAGAGAAGTAGTGAAATCTCTAAATGGCTTCAGCCCCGTTGCACTGGTAGCTCCCATGGCAACTCCGTGATAAGATTTCTTGCGGGAAACAACTTTTTTCTTATCAGGCTGCCCCTTTAATTTCCAATAATGGCGAACAAGCTTGAATGCGGTATCATTTGACTCCGATCCTCCAGATGTAAAAAAGACCGTGTTTAATCCTTCTGGAGTAATGTCAGCTATTTTCTTTGCCAATTGTATAGCTGGTTCATGGCTAAATGTAGCGAAAGCAGAGCTGAAAGCAAGCTTGGACATTTGTTCTGCTGCCACTTCTCCTAATTCTTTTCTACCGTGGCCCACATTTACATTCCACAATGAAGATAGGCCATCAATAAATTTCTTTCCATGGATATCCTTTAAATATATACCTTCACCCTCTGTAAAAATCAGAGCGGGTCCTTCTTCCTGCTGTTGCTTGATTGACGAAGTGGGATGCAAGAAATGTTTTTTATCCCATTCCGCTAATTTGTGATCATCAACCTGTAATCCCTTTATTTCTTCTGTAATTATTTCAGTCAACCCTATTCCTCCCTTTTTAGCCAAATGAAATCTCCAAATTATTTCACTATTAAGTATTGCAATAATCATGCCAAAGTTTAAATACACATAATTTGCTGTCTCGTCTGTATTTACTGATAACAGATAATGCTTTTTTGCATTATTCTAAGGCATTTTCCCATTCCCGCGACTAGGTAAGAGAGGCGGCAGCATTTTAGACACCACAGAAAAGCAACGGACATTTATCGCATTATGTAAGGCATACCTGATAACCTCATGCAGCATTGCGACAGCTAATATCGTTGCCTTGAGCACATTCTGGATTAATTCTTTTGCAGATGGAGCCTAAAGCTAGCAAATCATTCTTAAAAAGAAAAATGCACATCCCCATTCAAATGGTAAATGTGCCTTGTAATTATCTCTGTAAATTTATTTCCTGTTCCAATACAGCGGCAAATCGGTACATATTGGCTTCATCAAAAGGTTTTCCGACTAGTTGGATACCGAGAGGGAGGCCTTCTATGGATTTCCCGCTCGGGACAGTTATACTGGGAAGCCCGGTCAAGTTAAAAGGTCCAGTATACCTGTTTAACATAAAACTAATATGAATAGAGGAACCTTTTAACTTAGTTTCCCTTTGGCCTATATTAACAGGCAGAATTGGAACTGTTGGTATTAATAGAACTTCCACTTCTTTAAAGAGCTTTTCAAAGGCTCTAATCGCTTTTCTTTTTATTAGTTGAGCCAGAATATAATCCTTTGCATACATTTCCTTTGCCTTCAATAAGCGTGTTCTTACCTCTTCATCCCATAAGCCAGCATTCCCGTTCAGACGATGTTCATGGAGAGTATAAGCCTCGCTTGACAATATTGTTCTGAAAGCTGCTAAGACTTCTTCCATATCTGGCAGGTCTACTGTTTTTATAACAGCTTTTTCTTCTTTATATATATCTATGGCTTGCTGATAATTTCTTTCCACCTGCGGGTCTCCTCCACTGAAGAAGTCTCCCGAAGGAATGCCAATTATATTTCCTTCCACTCCCGCCTCTATAAGCGATGTATAATCATCCAGAGGCTCCTTGGCCGAATATGGATCTTGGTCATCAAAGCCAGCCAATACGTTCATTAATAAAGCGTTGTCACGAACAGACCTTGTCATAGGCCCTACATGATCCAAGGTCCAACACAGAGGGAATACCCCAAAATTACTTACCCTTCCAAATGTCGGCTTCATTCCAACCAGCCCGTTATAGGATGATGGAATCCGAATAGATCCGCCTGTGTCGGTGCCAAGGGCAGCATAGCATAAGGAGGCCGCCACTGCTGCTCCGGATCCGCTGCTAGAGCCGCCGGAAATCTTGTTTAAATTGTGAGGATTTTTAACAGGACCTGCAAATGAACGGTCTCCCGTTGTCCCATAGGCAAATTCATGCATATTTAATTTTCCAAGTATAACGGCACCAGCCTCTTTTAATTTTCTCGCCACAGTAGCGTCACGGTCGGGAAGATAGTCCTTATATATGGCTGATCCCTTTGTTGTAGGGATTCCTTGAGTATCTATATTATCCTTTATTGCCATAGGCACACCATGCAAAGGTCCTTTATTGTTTCCTTGTTTCATTTCTATTTCCGCCTGTTCTGCCTGTGCCATGGCTTCATCGGCTGTAACTGTAATGTACGAATTTGTATCATCCATTGAGATCCTTTCTAGGATCATGCGCGTCACTTCAGTAGGTGTTATTTCCTTTGTTTGATAAGCGTTTCCTAATGCGGAAATATCCCCATTCAGAAAATCCTTCTCCAATATTTTGTTCACTATATCCCCCCATTTGTATACAACCAATTACGAGCACTACATTACCAGGTCATGTATCCGCCATCGGCAGGAATGACCGATCCAGTCGTGTAGCCAGATGCGTCAGATGCCAATAATACAGCCAGACCAGCAATTTCAGAAGGATCTCCTATTTTTTTTAGAGGAATCAAATTCTCTATCTGTTCTACGGCAATTTTGTCTTCCATAAGCTCTTTCGTCATATTAGTTTTCATATATCCAGGGGCTATGGAATTCACCCGAATGTTATGCTCTGCCCATTCTGATGCCAATGATTTTGTCATCATATGTATTCCGGCTTTTGAGGTATTGTACGCACAATGAGGTTCTTTATTTGCTATAAAACTTGAGATAGAAGCTGTATTGATTATGGAACCTTTCTCCCGCTTAATCATCTCTTTTCCTACATATTTGGACATGAGGAACACGCTGTTCAAATTCACCTTCATCACGGACTCCCACTCATGTAAAGACATTTCCTCAAACTTTCCCTTTTTCTGCATGATTCCTGCATTATTGACTAACACATCAATCTTGCCAAACTGCTCCATTGTTTTGTTCACCAGTTGTATCACTTGTTCTTCATCGGAAACATCTACGGGAACAGCCAATACCTTTGCACCATTTAGATTTATTTCCTCAGCAGCTTCCAATGCCTGATCTTCCCGAATATCCGCAATCACCACATTGGAACCAAATTGCGCCAATGCCCTGGCAATTTCTTTACCTAACCCACTGCCCCCTCCTGTGACAATAGAAGTTTTATTCGATAAATCAAATTTCTTTTTGTAGTCCATGTGAAGTCCTCCCATCGAATGGTTCTGACATAATGAATAAGATATTAGGGATACTGCCGGTAAAACTTGATTGTATTTTCCACATGTTCATTTAACAATTCTCTTGCAAGCTCTGAATTTCGGTCAGCAATCGAATTATAGATATCTCGGTGTTCTTTTATAAATCTTTCTACTTTGTTGAACTGTATGAGCCTTCTCCTTGTTTCTTCAAGTGTCTCAAGATACTTATCCGAAATAAGGTGGAGTAAATCTACCAGCATTTTATTTTGGCTTGACCGGGCAATTGTAAGATGAAATTCTAAATCTTCATCAGCTCCAAGTTCCCCATTGCCAACAGCAGTTTCTAACCTGACCAGTGCTGTATGCATCTCAACCAGATCCTGCTCACTTGCTTTTTTGGCGGCTAAATATGCCGCTTGGCCTTCCAATCCCTGCCGGACTTCGGATAATTGAATAAAACCAGCGTCACTCCTTATTAAAATCCTTTTCATATTTTCAAGCAGTTTTTCTTTATGATCTTTCTTCAAAAATGTACCGATCCCTGGTTTCACTTCAATCACGTTTGTCGTTTGCAAAATTCTCATGGCTTCACGAATCACGCTTCTTGAAGTAGAAAGCTGTTCTGATAATTCCCTTTCAGGCGGAAGCCGGTCTCCGGGCCTAATAAGTCCCGATTCTATGGAATCAATAATTTGTTCAATCACCAATTCATAGGCATGAGTTTTTTTGATAGGACGAAGCTTCATCATGCATTCCCTCCTGCTATCAGTTTCAACTGCATTCTGCTTATAGCATCACATCTCCTGAATTTGGACCGAGTGTCTGCCCCGTATAAATATTTCCGTCAGGGTCAGATGCCAGAAGCATGACAGTCGGAACAACTTCCTCTATCTGCCCAAAACGCTGCAGGGGCAATTCAGCCAACTTCTTCTGCTTCCATTCCTCGTCGTATCCTGCAAGCATGGCTGTTTCAATTGGTCCAGGAGCAACACTGTTTGCTGTTATTCCGTATTGTCCAAGTTCAAGCGCTATTGATTTTGTAAAAGCTATAACTCCAGCTTTTGAAGCCGTATAATGACTAACCCCAATACCTCCCTTTTGTCCTAGTTGCGAAGCAAAGTTTATGATTCTACCAGATTTTCGGGAAATCATATGCGGCACCGTATATTTCGTGGTCAAGAATACACTCTTCAGATTTATGTCCAGCATCCTATCCCAGTCACTTTCCTCAAGATCCTGAACAAGCCCCTGTTGGCTTATACCAGCCACATTTACCAGGATATCAATGCGATCCAGGGCACCGATTGTTTGTTCAATAAATTGTTTAACATAATTTCCATTAGTCAAGTCACCTTCGGAAAAGAAAACCTTTGCTCCAGATGCTTCAAGCTCAGAGGCAAGCTCACTAGCTTTTGCATCTTCTCCATAATAATTAAAAGAAATGTTTGCACCCTCTTTAGCAAATGCAAGAGCTACTGCTCTTCCTATACCTTGCCCCGCACCGGAGACAACTGCTGTTTTTCCTTTAAGTTTCACTTTGAATCACTCCTCAGTTTCTCAGAACCATCGTTTACATTAAAAGGTGCTTTGTTGGATATGCCGCTTATCAGGCAACCAAAAAGCACCTTTGATTTATTACTATTCACTCAAGAACAGCGACACCCGTAAAATTTATTTATATGTCGATAGATCAGTCAGCACGAAATCATAACTCTGTGTACCTTTCTACACTCTCCTATATTACTTTATCCATCGATGCACCGGCAGTTTTGACGGAAACCACTTCATTGGACTGCTCATCCAGCACCCAGTCCCTGCCGTCTGTTGTACCCAGATATTTGTCCGGATGCTGCTCCTCAATTTCTGCCTGTTTATACTTTTTGAACCACCAATATTTGGCCAGAAAGTAGTAGACAACTAGACTTGCCGCAAACCCAACCAAGAAGGCATAGGAGCTGAAGATGGCGGCCATCCCCACGCCAGCCACCAGGGCAAAGAGTCCAGCAAGGTTCCAGCCTTTCGCATAAGAGAACTGCCCGTCCTTTTTATATAGGTCCGTGACATTTATCCGGCGTTTGCGCAGAATATAGTAATCCGCTACTACCACGCCAACAATCGCTGAATACACGGAGCTCATGACATTCAGGAATTCCGTAAGGGCCTCCATCAATGCCCATGGCTGGATGACAGAGCCGAGGATCCCGGTGATAACCACCCCTCCGGCATAGCTGACCTTTGGGAAGATGTCCGAGAAGACAATCGCTGGTGTCAGCAGGTTGGATGCAGCGTTCGTGGACCACTGGGCAAACACTACGAGCACCAGCATAACCAAGAGCACCATCCCAGTCGAAATGCTTTGGATGGCTTCTACCGGGTTCCAGTTATTCACTGCAATCATCGATACACCGCCGATGATGATCATCGCTGACTGAGTCAGTGGCAAGGCCACCATGTGCCCCATTAGCGCATTTTGATTTCGCTTCCACCATCTCTTTTCAAACCGTGTTGTTCTCACGTGCCTGGTCAGATTTTGGGAGTCCGAGGCGGCAGTGGACCAGAACGCCATGTTAATGAAGAACAGTACAATAAAGGTATTCCAGACAAATCCAGTTGTTCCTTCTGAACCAAGGACGGTATTCCAGACATTGATCCCATCTGCTGTTGCGATTCCTTCCAGGCGGATGTACAAGTAAATAGAAATGATAATAATGGAAGGCGCTGCAATGTTCGCAAACCTTTCCACCGCTTTAAACCCAAAGGCTGTATTGATTACCTGCACCGCCGCAAAGACCACGTACCAGAACAGCCAGCTGTCAAAGCCTGTGAAGTACATAAAGATGTAGTTGATTGCCAGCGCTCCAAAGTACGTTTGTATACCAAACCAAAAGGATCCCAGCACCGCGCGGATCAGCGTCGGGAGATGGGTCCCGAATACTCCAAATGGGGCACGCATGTACACCGGGAACGTCAGCCCGTGCTCAATCCCGATGTCGCCCGTGGCAGAGATAAAGAATCCCAGAGCCAGGTTGGCCAGAAAACAGGCCAGAAGTACCCAGCCGAGGTTCATTGTTTGAACCCCGTCGCCGCCAAGTGCGAATGTTGCAATGATGACAGCCAGACCCACCCAGACAAAGAAGTAGCCCAAGGGACCGACGTTCCGCTTGGCAAAAGGGATTGGAAGGTTGTTTTTTGACAATAATTGGTTATTTGTGTTCATCCTGTTCTCACCTCGGATCTCCATTATTTAAAATTGCGGCTTTTTAAAAAACTCGTGAATTATTATCTTTTAAAAAGGCAGATCTTTTATTTCTTCATTGGAAATACAATTGGCTGGATCGGCGCTCCGGTTGCACCTTTGAGAGGCATCGCCCGGCCGATAAAGCCCATTTCATATATTTCTTCCCGAGCCAGGTCTTCCAGCCACAACAATTCCAGAATAGGAATCCCCACTTCCGAGAACAGATACGTATGTACAGGGAAATAGTTGTGCTCTTCCGCTGATGGCGCATGTTCCAGTGCAATATTATCTGCCCCGATGATCATTGCTCCCATACTTGCAAGAAATTCTGCCCCTTCCACATTTAGTCCAGGAGAATTGTTTGTATATTTATCCCTATCCGGCCATACAGTCATCCGACCCGTTCTGATCATTACAATGTCTCCCTGCTCAATAAGAACTCCTTGTCTGGCCATAGTTTCCTGCAAATCCGCTGCTCCAATTGCATAGGAATCAGGAAGCATATCCACTCCCTTGGCAGCTGCCACGTCCAACATTACCGCCCGCGCAACGATATGCGGGAACTTCTCTGGACCACATTTATTCCAATGTCTGCTTCCGAGATGTTCTTTCTCATTAAACCCGTTCCAAATTTCCCCTCTGTATCCGAAGTGATTGAACGTATCAATATGTGTACCACAATGCGTATACATGGAAATAGCATCACCGGAGTAACTGATCAGCTCTTTTCCTTCCTGCGTTGCGGCCATTAGGTCATCATTCTCGTTCCCTGTAGGGGTATGCGTCATCCAAATCTGGTAGGGTGGGTCTCCAGCAGCAGTCCAGGAAGGCATCCCGATGAAATAATCAACAGTCAAATCAAATGACCTCGTGTGATCAATTGAATTCATCACTTTTGCCCGGGATTCATCCGTTATTAAGTTTAATCTGCCAATTTCATCCTCCGGTCCCCAAGGGCTTTCTCCCACTTTCAACTGACGGCGCCTTGAAGCAATTTCTGGTGTTAAAACAAATTCACACATTTTCATTCCCCCAATAATTTATATATTTTCATAAAAGCTTCCACAAAACAGCAAACGCTTTCAACCAACTGGACTCTATACCCTATGATGGCATGGTGGTCTGACCACATATCCAAATGCATAGGAGCATCTTTTTAACCCCCTTGAAATTTAATTTTCAAATAATATCTACCATTCTACTAGTTAATATCTATTCTGACAATATAGTATTTATTTATTTTTATATTATTTGAAGAATTCCTTAACTTTATTAGCTACTCCTTTTGCATCTAACTGATAGTGTTTATATAAATCTTTTGGCGGGCCAATGAGAGCATATTCATCATACACGCCATGGCGGCCGAATTTACATGTCAGTCCGTTATCCGCAAGTATTTCTGCAACACAACTGCCAATCCCGCCGATCACAGAGTGTTCCTCAACGGTCATAATCCTCCCTGTTTCTTTCACCGCCTGTTTCACAGCATCCTCATCAAAAGGCTTAATCGTGTGCATATCCAACACTTGCACACTGATCCCTTCTTCTTTCAATTGGTCAGCGGCGTCAACTGATGCAGCCAATGTCAATCCATTCGTTATGATTGTCATATCGTTTCCTTCTCTTACTTTTATGGCTTTTCCTACTTTAAATTCCGGAATACCATCTTCATATACAAGCGGTTCTCTTCCACGCCCTAATCTAAAGTAGATCGGACCATCGTAATCGACTGTTGATTCCAGTGCAGCCCGAATTTGCGTTCTATCACTTGGACAGATAATTGTCATATCAGCCATAGACCTCAAAATGGATAAATCCTCCAAAGCATGGTGGGAGGTTCCATAGAATCCCATGGTCATCCCGGCATGGTGGGCCAGAATCCGTACAGGCAATTTCGGGTAAGCAACTGAAGTCCGGATTTGTTCACAGCATAACAATGCCAAAAATGAAGCAAAGGAAGCAACGTATGGCTTTTTGCCGGTAGTTGCCAATCCGGCTGCAGCAGCCACCATATTCTGTTCAGAGATTCCAAAGTTGAAAAACTTATTCGGATGAACTTTAGCAAAATCTGACATTCGGTTGGAAAACATTAGGTCTGCTGTTAACACAATGACGTCGTCTCTATCCTGAGCAATGTCAGCCAATACTTCACCGCTTACGGCTTCCTCTCCTAATCGCGCATTAATACTGATATTCCACGAGCCAGGGTGAAGGTTGTTGTCAAATGCTTCGTGTGCCTCTTTATTTATTACTTGCATGTAATATCTCCTCCTCTACCCGTTTCCGATCTGCTTCGGATAAGTATCCCAAATGCCAGTCATTATTTAACTCCATACCTTTCACACCTTTTCCTTTAAGTGTATGGGCAATTATTACGGTTGGCTTTTCATTTTTATGTTCTTCTACGTGTTGGAACGTCTCCAATAGAGATTTGATATCATGCCCGTCCACTTCATACGTATTCCAGCCGAATGCCTTGAACTTTTCATCAATAGGATTAACAGGCATAATGTCTTCAGTAAAGCCATCCAATGACATCTGATTACGGTCCACAATAGCAATCAGGTTGGATAATTTGAAATTTCCTGCAGACATGGCGGCCTCCCAGATCTGTCCTTCGTTCAGTTCCCCATCACCGAGCATACAGTACACCTTAAAGTCACGGTCATCTATCCTTCCGCCCAAAGCCATTCCGACTGAAACTGAAAGCCCGTGTCCAAGGGAACCTGAACTGAAATCAATTCCAGGCACCTTTCTCATGTCAGGATGGTCACCGAGTGGACTTCCCACACGTGTATAGGAATCCAGCCACTCTTTTGGAAAATATCCTAATTCTGCGAGCACTGGATAAAGTCCTATTGCAGCATGGCCTTTACTAAGAACAAACCTGTCCCGGTCTGTCCAATCCGGATTATTTGGATCTATGTTCAGTATCCGATAATATAATGCAGAAAAAACTTCCGCACAAGAAAAAACACTTGTGTAATGGCCGCTTTTTGCAATATCCACTAAACGTACTGTCTCAAGTCTAATAAACTTTGCTCTGTCATACAGGAAATCCAACGTGTCCTTTTCAATGATTTCAGTTTTCATCACAACCTCCACATACAAATAAATTAGCTCACATATGAACTCCTTGTGAACTTAGCCTTTATACTAATTGATTTGGAATAATATTTCAATAATATTTATTAAATTAAAAATAGACTAAATATATATAGATTAGGAGGACGGCAGCAAATACTTAAGCTGTTAAATACTTAGCAATGTAAAAAGCACGATAATAGAGTTAATTTATAAATATTTACAGCCCAATAATCGCAAAAAAATGAATAATAAAAACAAAATGGCAGGACAAGGATAATCCCGCCATCATTTTGCCTCTTTTTCGATCTAAAGAACTCCTAAGCATAGTTCATATTCCAATCTAATTGTTAATTACAGCTGTACCTTTACGTGAAAAGGAGTATGAATAGAGAGGAAGTAGCGGCTTCCCACCCGCTACGCAACTGTATCCTCTTCATTTTTTACATTAAAGCTAGAAAATTATAACCTAACAAAATTGATTTAGAGGTTCCTCTTAACATCCCCAAAATGTTGATCAATGTGGACAATTGAAAAATATAATATCGGGATCTTGCTGACAGCCCCCTGCCAAATCACAGATTTTGGCAGGGGTTTCTCTGTGGCTTTTTCTTGATTTAAAAAAGTTAATTTAAAGCAAACTCCTTTATACGGTTGCTCTATCCTTAGCATCTTCATTATTTGGTAAAAGATATGTTTCACGGGCTTGATTTTCCAATATGGTTCATTAGGGTGCGAAGGCAGCGGCAAAGCAACCCTTGAATGTTCCAGCAACACACGTAAAATGTGATCTGTCACACCAAGGGCAATCAGCTCATTTTAGGAAAGGCATTTACACAAAGGTCAATTGTCCAATCAAATTATATTTGCCTTGAATTAATTATAGTATGACAAAGACACGGAAGGGGAGAGTGAAATGGGAAAAGAAAAACAATTTATATTTTATGACGACCCGTACGATGCAGACATCGGGGATTGTTCATGCTTTCTGGAAAGGGCAGATCTGTGTGACTGCGATTTAATGGCTGGAGATAAATGTAAATGTGATAAATGGGAAAGAGACAGATGTTCATGCAATAAAAAGAAAAGAGATAAAGGGAAATGTGACTTTAAGAAGTCCCGATTATTTTGCACTTCAAATAACCATGATGTGGTTTTAGAAGATTTAACTGATTTTCAATTTAAAGTCACTGTAGCCACCCTGGATATATGCCAAGAAAATTGCTCAACTGTCGAACATGATATATGTGGGGTATTGCACTCACTTGTAGCAGCTGCTAACAACCCTCAGCCTATAACAGCAGCAACAAATTTACAGTTCCGGATTATTGATGAATTCGGAAGGGAAGTTTGCCAGCATCAAGTCAGTTTTAACTTTGATGTTACACCACCAAATGATGCAGTAACAGACAAACCTTACATTTTGAATCTTCCATTTTGTATTTCTTGTTGCGATCGACCTCGAGCATGTGACTCTAAAGTGACCTATCGACTTCAGGTCGATTCATTAGATCTAGCTCCTGGAGCGAATTTAAGAATACCGGTCATTAGGGATGTGGCTTGGTCAGCCATAGTGTGGGAGGATGGCCGGAAAGGGTCAAGAAAATAAGTCAAAAACCAGCAAAACAGGGCCTATCTTGGATTCATTTACTTTGTGGAAGGGTGAGAGTGAAATGAGTAAACAAAATAGATATATATTTTACGAGCATCGCGACCCGTACGATGGCCATTGCAGATGTCATATCAACAATGCCGATTCATGCAGCTGCGATTTAAGGAGAAAAGACAGAGATAAATGTGATTTCAAGAAATCGCAATTATTTTGTACCTCTGATAATGATGATTTGTTTTGGAAGGAGATACTCAGCTGCAATTGCGAAGGCAAGTTGCTGCATTAGAAGTATGCCACGATGATTGTTCACCTGTTCTTCATAAGATATGCGGGGTCATACACACGCTAATAGAACCGGTGCCCGCCCCTCAGCCTCGTACACAAACATTTAATGTAGATTTCCGGATTGTTGATGAATTTGGAAGAGAAGTTTGTCAACAGCAAGTCAGTTATGCTTTTACTATTACACCACCCGATATAGCTGTAACAGACATACCATCCGTTATAAATCTTCCATTTTGCATTAAATGCTGTGATCGAAATCATCAATGTGATCGTACATTGATCTACCGTCTTTTGGTAGATGGATTGGAGGCGTCTACTTCCCCTTTCCGGGTTATTCGGGATGTTACTTGGACAGCGATCACGTGGGAGAATGGTTAAGATATTGACATGAATGACGGATGAAGGATATCCGCTAACTACTTTTCAATTATGTTGGATATAACCATGATATGAAAGGGTGAAATTCAATGGGGGAACCAAAGAATTTTATTTTTTACGAACATGAAGACACGTACGATTCAAATGCAAATAAGTGTACCTGCGGATCAAGAAACAGAGATACGTGCAGGTGCGATGTAAGGAAAAAAGATAGGGATAAATGTAATTATAAAAAGTCACGATTATTTTGTACCACAAGTAACGAGAAAGTTGTTATAGAGTCTGAAACCCAGTTCCAATTGCGACTCACACTTGCTGAATTGGAAGTTTGCAACGAAGGCTGTTCACCTGTTCTTCATGATATATGTGGGGTTTTACACTCACTTATATTACCGGTAGATACTCCGGAACCTGTAACACCAGCGGTAAATCTGCAATTTCGTATCATTGATGAATTTGGCAGGGAAGTTTGTCAGCGCCATATCAGTTTTGCTTTTGATATTACACCCCCAAGAGATGCAAATGGTACAGACCCACTATTTATAAATCTTCCTTTTTGCATTAAATGCTGTGATCTACCGCGGTCATGTGATCCTAAAACGACCTATCGCCTTCAAGTAGATTCATTGGATCAACCTCCGGAATTACTCACAGTAGTTATTCGGGATGCCACCTGGACAGCGATCGTGTGGGAGGATGATGAGGAAAAATGAAATGGAAGGGCTGGCTTTCGAATGGCCTTCCACCCAATGTTGTTTATTCAAAGGGAACCTGGAAGTACTCAGCTTCCCCATCCAATCAACAGGTACCTTTAAATGAAAAGCAGGGATGAATATAAAAGATTATGAGTATGCAATGAAAAAAAGGATACCATAGCCCACTGGCATTCCGAGTATACAACTGGACTGCATGAAGTACAGGGCCTGAGCAAGAAATAATTCCCCTGCTCGACCAAAATCAGGGAGAATTATTTCCTTTTTTTGTGCTGAAAAAACCACCCTTTACTATCATTTAACTAAACCCACGAATCATCTTAAACATTCTACTCGGCTGCCTCCATGGATAATATTTTTTTCCCATACAGCACTTGGATTTCTCCAGCATCCGGCCGGCCTGCCCATAAACGTACGATATACCAGAACAGGCTCAAGGGTTCCTTCTATAGAAAGACGAAGCTCCAGAAATCCTATTCGGCTTTTTTTATGATCTCCATAATACTGTCAATCACAACCTTCGGCTGATCATGATGGATGTAATGGCCAGAGTCTTCAACGATTTTTCTTTGGCTGTTTGTGGATAAGGTAAGTAAATCATTTTGTGCTTCCTGCCAGTCCTTGTGTTCTTTTTCTTCAGCCCGAGAGGAGAGAATCATCATTGGAATATCCCCTAAGCCTTCTTGCTGAACAATCTCCAGCTGCTTTTCATCGGTGGAAGCCATGAATTTGATTTCGCTTTGCTGGTCCTGATTATAAAAATGACGATATAAAAACTCCTTTGATCGATCATCTGACATCACTGCATCTGGAACAGGCAGCATGCCGAGATCCTCCATCACCCTCATCACACCCCATTTCCTTAACAACTCCTGGATCCATAGAGTGGATTCTGTTACTTCAGGACTTTTACCGATAAGAGAGGAGTCTAGCAAGACCACTCCTGCCACTTGATCAGGGTACTGGTGGGCAAATAATTGCATGTTGAATCCTCCAAAAGAATGGCCAACAAGGATAAACGGTCCTTTTTCACCAGAAGCTTCCAATAGGGTATGGAGGTCCTTTACGATTTGCTCGCTGGTACGGTGATTATTGGCTTCCTCACTCTAACCATAGCCCGCCCGATCATAGGAAATCACCCTTGTCACTTTAGCCAGTTCAGGCTGGACATATCTCCAATCCGAGACAGAGGAAGGCGTGCCGGATCCGGATTCTAATAGAATCGTGGGGAGATCTGTTTGTTTTCCCGTCGCATACATATGGAGTTGGTAATCTCCGACATCCACCAATTTTCCAACAGGCCCATATGTAGAACTGGAGCTGGATAAAATAGCGTGATATATAAATATGCCTGCAAAAACCAGTAAAAAAAGAATGGCCGCTGCTGATAGCGCTTGAAGGCTCTTTTTTCGTTTTGACTTAAACTCTAACTCCATCACAAACCACCCCCGTTCAGTACTTTAGGCTTTGATACCTGCATTGGACTTCCCGGCTTTTTTGTAAAGTAATAAGTGATCAACATGGATATCACACTATACGCCAAGAAAGTTAGCCAAAAAAATACATCTGCATGTTGATTTAGGGATTCAGAAATATTCATCGTTTTTATGACGAAAAGATTCATTGTACAGTTCCAAATAAAATGCCAAACAATCGGTGTCCAAAGGTTTTTTGTACGATAGTACATGTATCCCATGATGAACCCCATGACTCCTGACAAGATGATATAGAGGAGGCTGTTTGAAACCATGGCCCCGAATTCAATTCTGCCTGTTACGTAATCTTTTATGGTCCAGGGGATATGCCAGAGTCCAAATATGAAAGCTTGAATGAAGTTTGCCGCGAAAAAAGGCATTTTTCTATTCAATGTTTGTAACATTAATCCCCTGAATAATCCTTCTTCCATTAACGTATTGATCAAGTTCCCTGTAAATACGAAAAGAACAATGGTGATCAACGTATATTCATGATTAAAAGCGAAGGCAGGTTCCGCGTGATTGGATAAGAGAAAATAGAATTTTACACCGTAACACAAGACCAAAGCCAACAGAGCCTGCAAAACGGCCAACTTCAGACCCGCTTTGAGATTTATTTTGTTCAGGTGGATATCGCGTAATCCTCTTCCTGTGTAAGCCAGGAATAAGACAATGAGTAAAAAACCGGCGGACTTCGAAAAAATGATTTCACCAATCTTTTCATCCATCTTTAAAACAAATATATCTAATATACGAAAAAACAAACAGATCAGCAGTACATAAAAGACACCAGCAGTTGTGGAAAGGTGATTTTTTAATGTCATTCCTGTTCTCCTTAAAGTTAAATTTTGGTCTATTCAGCCTTCACTTTTAAAGCGGACTCCAATAATCTTTGTAATGCATCCAGCTGTCCTTCAACATCAACAGCCTCTTCCTCGAGAAATAAGGAACTGACATTTAACCCTTCTAATGTGGAGACGATCATTTTGCTTATCTCATGAACAGGGATCGCCGGATCAAATTCTCCGTTTTCAATCCCTGCCTGCAAAAGTCCAGCAAATTTTGCCGCTGCAGCTTTATATCGGTTTTCTAAGAATGGAATGCGGTGTTTTTCTCTCCAGGCAGTAACAAAATATTCATAGGAGACGGGGATCAGTGATTCGCGAATGTGTTGAAGCTCTTGTTTTTGATGATCAAAAAAGTGAACGAGTTGATCCCAAAACGAATCTGAATGACATATATTTATTTGTTCGTCATTGGCTTCGTACTCCAACTCCAATAATTGAAGAAAAATTTCTTCCGTATTGGAAAAGTACATATACAATCCACCGAAACTGATTCCTGCTTCTTCCTTAATGTCTTTCATGGTCGTGGGCTCAAACCCTTTACGCCGGAAAACTTTCTTAGCATGCAGGATGATTTCTTTTTTCTTTCGCTCTTTGTATTCATCGGATACTTTTGGTGCCATGATCATACTCCTTTATTTAATAAAACGAGAATTATCTCGCTTATTTTTATAATAACGAGATGAGTCTCGTTTTACAATACTTTTTTAAAAATTTTTTTAATGTCAAATTGAACTTTAAAGAGGAGGATGTATCAAATTAAAAAGGGATACCACATTTGATTGGTATCCTGTTGGACTGAACGAATTATTGCGAAGTATATCCTGCATCAATATGGAGGATATAAGCCGGATGCTTTGGATCGGGAAGTGACTTATGACCCTTACAAACATGAGATACAGTAGGCCGGATAGTCGTATCCTGCGTTTTTCCCAATATATGACGTGAAAGACTCCATCATCTATACGATGGGGGCTTCTCTCTCCTTATACCGATGATTATAAAAACGGACGCTTGATGTTGGCACACCTCCTCTTTTAAAGCGGTCTGAATTGCCATATAATGAAATTACGAATTAAAGGGCGGTGGTTTGAGTGAAAAATCCACAAGATCGGCACCTTACATTTGAGGAGTTTGAAGAACTTAGAAATCAATCCGAGGACAGATTGGAGTATGTCAATGGTGTGGTCTATATAACGCCATCCCCCAGCACGCAACACCAGCGGATCTCCATGAAATTATCAGCAAAACTGTTTAGTCTATTGGAAGGAACTGATTGTGTAGTCATTGCAGCACCTTATGACATAGAGCTAAGCGGGAATGAATCTGATGATGTCAAAATAGTTGTCATACCGGATTTATCTGTGATCTGCGACAAGAAAGGGTTCACCAAGCAAAAATACGTGGGAGTCCCCGATCTCATCATCGAAATACTCAGCCCTTCTCATCAAGCGCACGACTTAATATTTAAGACCAACCTTTATCAGGCAAACGGTGTAAAAGAATATTGGATTGTCAATCCGATTTTACATCATATTATGGTTTATACCTTGGATGACAGCAATCAATATCGTTTGGCCGCTAATGAAAAACAAGGAATGGTGAGGTCAAACATTATAGAGGGATTTGAAGTAGATGTCGAAAAAATGTTCGATTAGACAAAACGAGTGGCTCACGTAGTACCAATACGCGGGCCACTCTTTGCACAGGCTATGGTGGAGTCCAAATAGCCTTGGTTTATTTTACCCGGTAAAGACTTGTGCAAACATTTACATAAAAAAAGACGGCCACCTTTTTCTTACAAGCGGCCGCCCTTTAGATAGGGAGAATAGCTTTTGACTCTTGGTTGTTGTATTACCCGGACTTTTTACATTAAAACATCTTCTTTATTTTCTTTCGGATGCTACTGTGTACAAACATTCGTATTTGTCGCTCATAAAGAGAGATGAGGCTGAATAAATATAATGTTCCAGCCCTCAAATTCCAAATCTAATGAATAATTGCTATTGTTACTTTACATGAAAAGCGGGTATGAATATAATGAGGTTATAAGCATATAATAAAAAAGGGATACCAGCGCTCACTGGCATCCCGAGTATACAAACTGCCCTGCATGAAGTGCAGCGGCCCAATTCACAAGAAATAACTCTTCTCGCTCGGGCAAAAGCAAGGGAGAGTTATTTCTTTTTGTTTAGTGAAATAACTATGGCTAACACTGATACGATTAGGCTTGAGAACATGATCATCAAGACTATTGCTTCGTATACAGTTACCATCAGCGTCACCTCCCCTCACGAGGAAGTAGCCGCTGCCCACCCTGCTTATGCAGTTGTATACCCTTTTATTTTAACATGGATATCAGAAAATTAGGATATTCGAAAATCAATTAGCGGTAGCTCCTTCGCATCACCATTTCCGTTAGATGGCTAAAAACCTTAAGGGAATGCTATATGTTTATTTCCTTATTCCTTCACCTAAAAATTCCCCAACGAATCACCTTAAACACTCGACTCGGCTGTTTCTCTAACAACTCCAACGACAATCTCTGACGTACCTCCTCCCCGTGCAACACTTGATTCTTCCAGGATCCGGCTGGCCCGCTCATATACGTACGGTCATACCAAAATAGAATTATTGGGTTCATTCAATAGAAGGAGAAATTCCGGGAAATCTTATGCTGTTTTTTATGATCTCCATCATACTGCCAATCACAACCTTCGGCTGATCATGATGAATATAATTATAATGACGAGAGCCCTCAACTATTTTCTTTTCTCTTTGTAGATAATGTATATATACTCCAACCATTGCCCACACGATCATAAGAGATCACTTTGCACTTTAGCCAGTTCATTTAAAGAGGAGGTTATATAAGTTCAAAAAGAGATACCGAATACTTATTGGCATCCCTGAACAAGTAACGCGAAGTGTATCCCACATCAACATGGAGGATATGGAAAAGCCGGTCTCAAAAAACTATTAAATACATCATAAATTTTTTTTGACCCCCTATCGTACCCTGTTACAAATTCTGTTAAAATGTGGAGGTGGAATTTTATTGGTAATGTCAAAAGTTCTATGAAAACTCACTAGATTTCTATCAGTGGTTGGGTGGTTAACTCACGCAATCGCCCTTGACAAACACGCCAATGGTTTAGGTTGTGAATAACAAGGGCGAAGGGAACA
>NZ_JBHUEO010000049.1:0-23413 GCF_042680885.1 Siminovitchia sediminis
GCATGCGTTCCTCAACACGGACAAAAACAAAGTCAATGGTGGCGCACATACTGAAACCAATTAAACAATGTGTATTCTTGTCGTATTTTGATTATGTCCATTTTTAGGGGGCTTGACCACAGGCACACCCCGAATAACAGGCACGCCCCGATAAAAGAAGGATTATTGCTGATTTATGTAGAATGTGTTAAGTGTCCAGCTGAAGTTTTCCACAATTAGCAGTTGGCCCCGCTTTTTTTCTTGTTGCTCTCTTGCGAAGTGCTGTTTCCCCATCTCCAATTTTTTCATTGGATTCTAGTTAAGGAGGTTTTGTATTTGGAATTTAGCTTCTTAGGGTCTGCATGTCGGTCCCACGTAACACTTTTACTGCAAACGTTTGTCATGCCCCGCTTTATAATGAATCCAAGCCCGAAGCGGCACATACGATTCTTTCAGGCAGGTGAGTTTTGATGCCTCGGCGAAAAAGGATCTGGATGCCTGATCATTTTTACCATATTGTCTGCCGCGGTAACCGTCGGGATCCCCTTTTTATCTCTACTGATGATTTCCAAGCTTTTTTTCATATTCTTCACCAACTTCATGAAGAAATCCCCTTCGAACTAGCTTCTTACTGCTTAATGACTAATCATTTCCATCTCCAAATGCGTTCATCAGATGTTTCAATTTCCAAAGTCATGTCGTTGATCAACAAAAGGTATGCCAATTATTACAACACAAAGTATTGTTTGAGCGGCCATGTTTTTGAAAAAAGGTTTTATGACAGCCTTATCGTGGATCTGGTGGGTATGCTTAAGGTCAGTCGCTATATTCACCTCAATCCGGTGGAAGCAAAAATAGTAAAACATCCGGAGGATTATCCCTGGAGCAGCTACATCTTCTATTATGATCAGAAAAGAGTTCGCCCGGAATATTTGAATATGGGGCATGTGCTGGAACTTTATGAGGGCAGCGAAGAGGAGAAAAACAGGCAGTACTGTGAGAATATATGGGAAGACGATAGACGTCTTATTGAAAAGTAGGCTTACTAAAATGGGGAACAGGGATATTCCTTTACGAAAAAGGATTTTTCAAGGTTTTTATTTAGCTGACTATTAAAAATTGTGTGAATAACGCATTGACCGTTAAAAACCCGTATTTTATACTTAGTATACATACCTTTAACAACCGTGCGAGATTCACAATTGTTGTGGAGAGGAGTTCAAAATGAAAGTCCTGATCACTGAACTAATGTGGAATGATGGAATAGAAGAATTAAAAAAACAAGGGATTGAAGTCGATTATCATGAAGAGTTATACAAAGATAGGGAAAAGTTACTTGAAATTGTAAAATACTATGATGCGATGATCGTTCGTAACCAAACAAAAGTGGATCAAGAGCTGTTGAAGGCAGCCAGTCATGTAAAGGTCATCGGGCGTCTCGGTGTAGGAATGGATAACATTGATATTCCTCAACTGAAGAATAAAAATATAAAATTGGTATATGCGCGCAATGCCAATGCTACCTCTGTTGCTGAGTATGTCCTTTCAGCTATGTTAACGGCGAGCAGGCCGCTTTATTTGGCCAACGTGGATACGAAAAAAGGAAATTGGAACAGAAAGCTGTTTACAGGCAGTGAACTATCAGGAAAAACACTGGGATTAATCGGACTGGGAGAGATTGCTCACCGTGTAGCTAAACGGGCCGCTTCTTTTGGGATGAAAGTTATTGGGTATGATCCTTTTGTGATTGATTATGATCTTATCGTCTCGGACACAGGTGTGGAATTGGAACGTTCCTTAAACGAATTGTTGTCCCGCTCTGATTTTGTATCTTTACATGTCCCCCTGACACCGGATACAAAACATCTGATCTCCGATGATGAACTCCAGATGATGAAACCGGCCGCGTATCTCATTAATACATCGAGAGGCGGAATTATCAGTGAGAATGCACTTTTGAAAGCTCTGAATAACCAAACCATCGCTGGAGCCTTTTTGGATGTGCTTGAAGTTGAACCAATCTCTCAGGATCACCCTTTCCTGTTATGCGATAACGCGTTTATTACGCCGCATATATCCGGTTTGACCGATGAATCACAAAGGAGAACCTCTGTTTTAGTGGCGAGAGAAGTTGCCAAAATATTAAAAGGGAAGCCATCCTTAATGGTTTTGTAATTTCTCACTATAACAGCGGGAATTTCGTAAATATACAGCTTACCTCTAAAGTGAAGATACCGAAATGTAAAATCCCTGCAGTACCTCTATAGGAAAGGTCAATAATATCTAAGACCTTTATAGAAACCAGGATATTTAGATGTACATCTAAATGTCCTTTTTGCTTCAAAAAGAATAACGACATTATGTCAGCCACACTTTAAAAAGCCTAATACCCTGAAGAGTTGACACTCAATCATAATAAAGCTCAGGCAACTTGGAGAAACTCGGATAATACGCAGAAAGATCATGCTGAAAATGGGTGTATATACTGCGGCATTGTTTACAAAAGCAAAAGCTGACTGATAATATTTTACTTCTTCAGCCAGCTGTCAGGTCAATTATTTTTTACTTAAGCAAGAACAGGCTAATCTCGGGAATAAACGTGATAAACATTAATGCAACGATGGAAATGAGCAGGAAGGGTACGACCGCTATACTTAATCTTTCCAAGCTTATTTTGGCTATGCCGCTGCCGACAAATAGATTGACTCCCACGGGCGGTGTCAAGAATCCTAATGATAAGTTCACAATGAGCATAATTCCAAAGTGGACAGGATCCATTCCAATATGGGTGACAACCGGAAGGAGCAGTGGTCCTAAAATAAGAATGCTCGCCAAGGCATCCATGAAAGTCCCAATAATTAATAAGAATACATTGATCAAGAGTAATAGTATAATAGGATTTTCCGTTAGCCCCGTAAGTAAATTGACCATCTGATCCGGAACGTTGTATACGGTCAAAATATCACCTAACGCTGTAGCAGTGGCTACAACGATAAAAATAGAAGCAGACGTAAGAACGGTCCCTTTTAAAACATCATAAAGTTTTGTAAAGGTTAATTCCCGATGAATAAATCCTTCTATGATTAGCGCATAAACAGTTGCTATGACAGCAGCTTCAGTTGGGGTCGTTATGCCCCCATAAATACCACCTAACACAATAATCGGAACCAGTAAGGCAAATTTGGCATGATAAACAGCCTGCATCAGTTCTTTAAAGCTGCTTCGTTTATCTTTCCCGCTGTATCCTTTTCTTTTTGAAATAACATAGCTGACGATCATGAGGCAAAGGGCAATGACAAGTCCTGGTATAATGCCGGCTATAAACAAGTCTCCGACTGAAACACCAGTTGCTACGCCATAAATGATTAAAGGAACACTTGGAGGGATGAGTACGCCAAGACAGCCTGCTGCTGTACATACGGCGGTCGCGAATGGTTTACCGTATTTTTCCTTAACCATAGAAGGAATCATGATTCCTCCAACAGCTGCAACTGTTGCTGGTGAAGATCCGCTTAATGCTCCGTAAAATAAACTGGTTAAGACCGATACTTGTGCCATCCCGCCTGTTACATGTCCAACCAATGCCCTTGATACTTCTAAAAGTCTTGTAGCCATCGATCCTTTTTGCATAATTTCACCCGCCATGATAAAAAACGGTACGGCCAGCAACGGAAAAAGATCCAGAGAACCGATCAGTTTTTGAATTAAAAATGTTCCACCGAGGGAGCTATCGAAAAACATGGCGGCCATAATACTTAATCCGATGGCAAATCCAATGGGAACGCCCAGTATAAGGAATAGGAATATTCCGGCAAAAATAAGTATAATGATAGGATCCACTTATGCTTTTACCTCCTTATCGGCTGCACTTTTCATTGTCCTTTTTGTTTTCTGTAACAATCTAATGGCCGTCAAACCTAAGCCAGCCGGAAGCGCTAAATAAACCCAATACATTTGCAGGCCGAGAGCAGGGCTCTTTTGGCCGGTTTGAAGCAAAAACTGAAACATTTGAATTCCATAAAAAACGACTGCTGCACAAAAAACAAATGAAAGTACATCTGCTAAAAGGGTGATATATTTTCTCAGAGAAGGGTTGAGCCAGTTACGAAAAGCAGTGATGGCTAAATGACGATCTTCTTGGACGGCATAACTTGACCCAATATATACAATCCAAATAAATAAGAAGCGGGCCAGTTCTTCACCCCAACTTAATGAATTACTTAATACGTATCTGCTAAATACTTGGATGACAATTACGGCTGTCATCAGTACTAGTAAAAAGCTGGATAAATACACTTCACATTTTCGAAGAGTTCTGAATTTGTCCAACGGAGCATCATCCTTTCTTATGGATGCCAGAGCGGTCAGGCAAAGCCCAACCGCTTTTTTTTGTTCAGTATTAAACTATGGTCAGGATAGCAGTACAGCATTATTCGCTCTATATATGTGCGAAGTGAAAAGAACCCAATGTTTCTTCACCGCGTGCCAAATGAGGTGTTTTACCGCCACGATGGGTTCTATTGAGCTGCTTCGATAAATTCTTCTAATAGGTCTTCACCGATTTTATCTTTGTATTCCTCAATTACACCCGATGTCGCTTCCATCAAGCGTTCTCTTTCCTTTTCTTCCATAATGTGGACTTCCACGCCTTTTTCCTCAAGCTCCTTGATAATTCGATCTTCATTTTCACGAATCAACTTGCGTTGTAAAACCTTCATTTCATCGAAGGATTCTTGGATAATGGTCTTATGTTCCTCTGATAAGCCATTAAAAAAATCTTTGTTGATCATGACAAGATGCGGGCTGTAGACACTTTTTACAATGGTGAGGTAATCCTGGACTTCGTGAAAATTATTGTGATAAGCCAGGTTTAAATCGATCTCAATTCCATCAACGGTTCCTTGCTGGAGGGCTGTATACACTTCACCCCAGGCAACGGGCGTTGGGTTCGCACCCACTGCTTTTAGCGTCGCAATTTGTGCTTCACTGGACGTGGATCTGATCTTTAACCCTTTTAGATCTTCCATTGTTTTGATCGGATGCTTATCGTTAAAGTAATTCCGGAATCCCAGTTCGATATAACCCAAACCAAGTATTCCGCTATCTTCCAGGGAATTTTTTAATTTCTCACCAATGGGGCCATCCGTTAATTGATCACTGCTTGGGTAATCTGATACGAGAAATGGCATATCAAATACTAAAAAGCCATCTGTAAAAGGCTGAACATTTGCCGTAGAATCAGATCCCATTTGTAAATGTCCGAGCTGCAGCCCTTCCACTACTTCTCTTGCATCTCCATATTTACTGCTGTCATAGATTTCTACTTTTATTTCTCCATTACTTCTGTCCTCTACCATTTCCTTAAATTTAATGAATCCTTCACCCATTGGGTGGGTGGGGACATTTGGATGAGCTAGTTTGATAGTTACCCCGGAAGTTTTCGTACCTGAGCTTGAAGAGCCGCACCCGCCTATCATGAGTACTGCAACAGATAAAAAAATGGCAAAGAAAAGTGTTTTTTTATTCATGGTCTAATTCCCCTTTTTATCGTTAGTAATATCCACCTTCAAATCGAGGATCAACAGCACTTTCAAAGAGGTATCCGTTTTCGGTTTTTGTTACTTTGATTCCTGTGGCCGGGCCATAATAATCACTCCTTTTTAAGGGTTTTACTCGATAACCGATGGTTTCCAGTTCCATGCGAGCATAGGCAGGGATGTCATCTTCGATATAAAGGCAGTCTCCTTCAAAGTGAAACCGTGTTTGGGAAAGTGCCTCTTTTATTGAAACCTGAAAGTCTATTAGATCAATCAAAGAGGTAGTAACCAGCGTAATAATTTTGGTCGCCCCCGGTGTCCCGATTGTCAGGAAAGGATTGTCCTCGTGTAAAACAATTGTGGGTGTAAGGTTCGTAAGGGCTTCATGCCCTTTTGAACGAAAGAGTACCATGCCATTGTTCATTACAATTCCGGTTCCTGGAATGGTAATACCTGAGCCAAACCATAGTGGACCATGTGTTAATGTGAGAGCCACCAAATTTCCTTTTGAATCAGCAGTGGATACGTGGGTGGTATGGCCTTGCTGATCTGTGGGTTTACTATGAATTGGGCCGCTCTCAAGTAAAGGATTCATTGTGTTCTCTTTCAATAAGTGAAGTACGGACTTTTTATCCCCCCTGACTTGGCGACGATCTTTCCATGCCCGTCCCATCGCTTTGGCTACAGTGTGGATCATGGGGGAGGAACGGTTAGGAGGCAGCTCTGCATCTTTTAGCAGCATTAGCGTTTGCATCATCGTAAATGAACCGGAATAATCGGGCGGGCCAAAAATGTCGTATCCTTTGTAATGAATGTTAATGGGTTCTTTCAAGGCAGGACGGTAACTTGTAAGGTCTTCCATACTCAAGTAGCCGCCATTATTTTGTATATCATCAACGATTGTTTGACCGATTTGTCCTTCGTAAAAAATATGAGGGCCATGCAAGGAAATGGCTTCCAGGGTATTTGCTAAGTCTGGACGTGTAAGGCGGTCGCCTTTTTTTAAAGGCTTTTGATTCTGATCAAAAAATTCATGAACGGTATGCGGGAAATTCTTGATGTGTGGTTCACGCAACATTTCTTCTAATGTTTGATTGATGGTAATACCTTCTTTAGCAAGTTTGATGGAGGGGCTGATAAGATTTTTCCAATCAACAGAGCCAAAGTGTTTGTGCATCATATGAAGCCCGCTCACGACTCCAGGAACCGAGATGGCTTTGTAGCCGGTTTTTCTTTGAGCGGGAGGCTCTAAATTTCCGGCCGCGGCCATCAAAGGCAGCTTTGTATTAAAGTCAACGACCTGAACCTTTTTTTCTTCAGCTAAATAGATAACAGCCATTCCGCCATATCCGCCGATGCCGCTGTTTCCGGGATCTACAACCCCCAAGGCAAAAGCTGTTGCAATGGCCGCATCAATGGCATTCCCATGATGATCGGTAAGCATAGTTTTACCTGCTTTCGCTGCAAGAGGATGTGCCGCACTGACTAATCCTTGTTCTGGCAATGGTTATTCCCCCTTTCAGTAAAAAGAGAGGTGTTGGCATAAAGTGCCGGGGAACCTCCTGTATGTAAAAACAAGATGTTGTCACTCTTCTTAAACATTCCTTTTTGTACTAAGTCTATGAGTCCGGCCATAGTCTTTCCTGTATAAACGGGGTCCAGTAAAATACCTTCGGTTTTCGCCAATAGGGAAACAGCTTGCCTCATTTCATCCGTTGGAAGGGAGTATCCTTGTCCAATGTAATCATCTTCCACATGAACAGAGTCTGGGGAAATAAAGCTTTTGAGTTTTAAGTGTTCTGCAGTTTTGTTTGCCAAGTTGTAGACGATTTTCTCCTGATCAGTCTTTGAGCGGCCGGTACTGACTCCAATTACTGGAATGTGGTGGCTGTTGCTGTGCATTCCTACTAATAGTCCTGCGTGGGTTCCAGCGCTGCCGCTTGCGCACACGATGCAGTCAAAAGTAAGAGATTTTTCATAAATCTGTGCAGTGATTTCATGAGCGCAAGCTGTATAGCCGGCAGCTCCAATTTCGTTCGAGCCTCCGCCTGGAATAATGTACGGCCTTTTTCCCCTTTTACGCACTTCATTTGCCACCTTTTCCATCTCATGTAACATATCTGATTTACCGGGTACCACAGTAATGGAATCTGCTCCTAGCAAATGAAAAAGAAAGATGTTTCCGTTTGCTTCCGGGTGATAACTATCCTTTACTCGCTCTTCTAAAACAAGATGACAGGAGAGCTGCTCTTTTTTTGCGGCAGATAGAGTTAACCTGCAATGATTGGACTGAACAGCCCCGCAAGTGATAAGTGTATCTGCCCCTTCGGCCAAAGCATCAGCTACCAAAAACTCTAACTTTCTTGTTTTGTTGCCCCCTCCGGTAAGACCCAGAAGGTCATCCCTTTTCATAAAAATTTGAGGGCCTTCTAACTGCTGTGTAAGGTTTTTTAAAAATTCGATAGGGGTTGCTCCATGGATGTAACGTCTACGGGGCAGCTTGTGTAAAATCATTTTTTTACCTCCACGATAGAAATGATGGATAACTATGAGAGCATGTGTCCATCTGCCTCGTTCCTTATGTACATTTATATAGAAGGGATAAAGGAATTATTCTTTATAAAGTGGAAGTGAGGAATCGTGCATCAGACAACTCGGACAGTATTCAAAATAACTTGGCCAGTAATTTTCATTCGGGGACAGTATTAATGTAACGTGGCCCGTATCTTTATTTTTTTGCCAGTATTTAATTTAAGTCAGACAGTGTGGGCCAGTTTTGGACAATGTTTACCAATGATTGGACGATATCTATTTGCCAGTTAGATTAAAAAAAATTCTCCGATTCAAGTAATCCGGGAACGCATAAGCACCCACTAATCCCCCCAAACTGTAAAATCGTTAACAATGAAAGTCGGGTTTGATGGTAGAATTTTTTTCAAAGGTGACAGATGTCCCGATTCACCAACATAGATGAAGGAGTGTGCATAAATGAAGTTTCTTAGTTTCCGTTATCAGAATACTGACAGTTTTGGGATTGTTACGGAGGAAGGGGTGATTGATTTAAAGAAAAGGTTTGAAAACAAATACAGTGATTTAAAGTCGTTCCTGGAAGACAACCGCGCGGAGGATGTACAGATCAACACAGACAGCGTTGACCATCAGCTGGATGAGATCACTTTTTTACCAGTCATCCCGAACCCGTCGAAGATTATCTGTATCGGCTTGAATTATCACGCACATGTCGAGGAGGTCGGCGCTAAAGAATCCGGCTATCCGATTGTGTTTTTTAGAGTAGCGGATTCCCAGGTGGGTCACCAGGGAGATATGCTGCTGCCTGAGGAATCTGCGGATTTCGATTACGAGGGAGAGATAGCTGTAGTCATCGGGAAAAAGGGAAGACGCATAAAGGAAGAAGACGCGTATGAACATATCGCGGGATATTCTTGCTACAATGACGGGTCGATCCGTGACTGGCAGCTGCGTACGCCTCAATGGGGACCGGGCAAAAACTTCGACCAAACGGGTGCTTTCGGTCCGTGGATGGTCTCCCGCGGTGAAATTAAGGATGGAGAAGTACTTTCGCTCGAAACCAGAGTAAACGGCGAAGTGAGACAGCGAACAACGACCGATTTGCTCATATTTTCTATCCCGAAATTAATTTCCTTCATTTCGTCGTTTACGACACTCAATCCCGGAGACGTCATCGTCACGGGTACGCCGGGTGGAGTCGCCTTGAAACGTGAGCCGCAAGCCTACTTAAAAGAAGGGGACGTTGTGGAAATTGAAGTGAGCAAGATCGGTACGCTTATCAATAAAGTCAAAGCCGATGTTGTATCTCCCAGACCGGTAAGGTCATGATGGTCAAAGGGTCCTTCAACAACTGCAGGAAGAATTTAATGGACGGATCTGAAAGGCAAGGTCCCCGCGAACATACTGACCATAGGGATTTTTAAAAAGTTGCGAAGGAAAAGTCCAGAGGCTTTTAAATACCAAAGGGAACATTACAAGTTAAAAGGAGCAAGGTATGTGTGCAGGATCAAAGATGCAAGAAATGTCTGCAGGATCAAAGATCCGAGGAGGTTTTCACTAACTGAGTTTTTAAGGATTTTTTTAAGGTGCAAGAAGGATACATTGCAATCTCCGCCCCTGACTCACGGGCAAAGATTTTTTCAAAGTAAAAACTGGAAGGAGCGTACATATGATCAAACCCAGTAAGCTTGGCTATGCGGATTTGGCTGTAAGAGATATGGATGCGATGGAACATTATTATACCGAGATCATGGGGCTGACGCTGATGGACAAGGATGAAGAGGGCAGAAGGTATTTCAGTACGGGTCTTGACCATCACAATATCATTTTAACGCCTGCCGATGAAAGTAATCTGGTGGGCATGGGCCTGCAAATGGGTCCGGACGTTTCTCTTCGTGATTTGAAAAAGATGATCGAGCAAGAAGGAATTGAGGTTCAGCTCAAATCTGATGCACAGCCAGGCATCCCCGAAATGCTTGAAATGAAAGACCCGGACGGCTTCTTGGTTCACCTGTACAATGAAATCGACATGCCGGCACCGAGGTTTAAGGAAAATGGCATTGTTCCGAATAAGTTGGGGCATTTGGCCTTAGGTGCGATGGATGCGGTGAAGACGGCTGAATTTTATGGGCAAGTGCTGAAGTTTCGCTATACAGACCGGATTGGAGACCGGGCCAATTTTATGACCTGTAACCGGGATCATCACGTACTGAATGTTTCCAACCTTGGAAAGCACATCGGCCGGCCGAACCTGTATCATATTGCTTTTGAATTGAGGGACGCCAGCCATCAGTATGCCAGTCTTGATCTTTTATCCAAAAATGATATCCAAATTCTGTGGGGACCGACCCGGCATACAGCAGGGCATAATATTGCCGCGTATCACCACGACCCGGACGGAAACCTCGTGGAGCTGTTTATCGATATGGACCAGTTGATTCCTGAGCTGGATTACTTTGATCCGCGCCCTTGGCATGAAGATTTCCCCATGAAAGCCAGGCATTGGGATGATAATGCCGCTTGGGGGACAAGGTTTGAGGAGACGCTGTTCCAGCATTCCTTGAAAAAGTTTCAAGGGATCTCCAACTAAATGGACTGCATGTGGGACCCGGGAGAGGTATGGATTGATTGAAAAACATCTGCCGGGTCTCAATTTTTATTAGTAAAAAAGGGTGAGGATATGTCTGAGGAAAACATTGCCATTGAGAGAAATTTGGTATATAAGGATACTGGTTTTGAAAAGCTGACTGCTGATGTATACCGTCCTATCAAAGGAGATCAGCTTCCTGCTGTCATTTTAGTTCATGGCGGAGCATACCAGTCAGGTTCAAAGGACATGTACAGAGAGTGGGGACCTATTCTGGCAAAATACGGATTTGTCACCGTAAGCATAAACTACCGGTTAACGACTGCAGAAAATGCAAGTTGGCCCGGGGTACAAGAAGATATAAAAAGTGCTGTAGACTGGCTCGTTGACAAAGCAAATAAGTGGGGGATTGATCCGATGCGGCTGGGGGTGATTGGTGATTCTGCGGGCGCGCATTTGGGAAGCCTGCTTGCTTTTGAAACCGCATCCAAAGCAAGTTTTAAAATTCAAGCGTTTGTAGGCATTTATGGAATATATGACCTGACAGTTAAGGTAACAGAAAGACAAGAAATGATGTTTCGAAGACTGATAGGAAAATCTCTGCAGGAAGCACCGGAAGAGTACAAAAAGGCTTCCCCAATTGATCATGTCGGGAAAGCAGCAGCCATGCCCACGTTTGTTGCAGAATTTTTGCTTGTATGGGGAGATGCAGACAGGGTGGCTTCCCCTCAACAATCCGAAAATTTCGCTCAGCGGTTAAAGGAAGCAGGCATTTCTGTGGAAACCATCATTTTGCCAGGACAAGGCCACTTTTGGTTTAACCTGACTCCTGGATTGGAGGGAGGCAGCCTTGCTGACTTTCCAAATAAGGAAATCGCTCCTCGAATTGTCCGCTTTTTGCGGGGGAAATTGTGTAAACCAAAAATAAGTGATATTTCAGAAGCTCACATACAGAGGCTAACCCACTTGCAGCGGTCAGAAAAAGTAGGGCTTAAAAGGTAGAAATTTCATCAAATGAACTTCGGAATATTATAACTATATTAAGAGGAGGAAATCATGTGATGGCTTTTAAGAAAATGGGAGTTGGATTATTAGTGTTCGTTTTACTTATGATAGCAGGATGTTCTAATTCAAACGAATCTTCGTCGGCGGAATCCGCAGGATCTGACTCTAAAGAAACAGTGAATATCGACTTTTCTCTTTTTCCTTCGGAGAATGATATGTTCTCTGTTTATTTTAGAGATTGGGCAAAGCAAATTGAAGAAGAAACGGATGGACGTGTGACCATTACTCCTTATTATTCAGGGCAGCTCTCTTCCCTTTTTGAAACCTTAGATTCCGTCAGAAACGGAACAGTGGATGGAGGACTTCTTTCCGCGGGTGCCATTTCGGGTGATATCGCTTCTATGGGTCTATTAGAAGTATTTGGTGTATTCCAAAATGGTGAAGATTTTAGAGGGTTCTATGATGAGTCTGGAGAGTTTTTACATCAGATCTTCCAGGACAACGGAGTTCAACTTTCGATGTGGACAACAGGAGGTAATCAATTTCTATTTTTAGATCAAGATGAATTTTTAAAAAGCCCAGACCAGTTTGATGGTTTAAAATTCCGTACGGCAGGCAAATGGCAGGCTGAGCAAGTAGAAGAACTAGGGGCAACTCCTTTAACATTGGATCCCGGCGAGCTGTATCTGGCATTGCAAAATAGAACAGTAGATACAACGGCCCAAACTGTCAATTTAACAGAGGCTTTTAAACTATATGAAGTAGCTCCTAAACTTTCGCTGGCAAAGCTGGCATTAAATGCAAACTTTTTCGTTTTCAATCCAGACGTTTGGAGCAAAATTTCAGAGGAAGATCAAGAGACAATACAGAACATTTCTAAAGAAATGGGTATGAACAGTTATGAGTTTTTCATTGAAAAGGAAAATGAAATCTTGGAAAACATTCAAAATAACGGTGCTGAATTATACACTTTAACGGATGAGGAGCATGCTGTGTTATTGGATAAGTTTCAAGCTGTTATTCCGGAAATTGCAGAAAGTGTGGGTGATGAAGGAAAGGAATTGCATGAGATTCTAAAAAAATACCAGTAAACAAATCGCAGCGGATAACGCAAAAAAGGGCGGCCTATTAAACTTTTCATAATGATTTTGATAAGCTGATATAAAGAGGTAAAACCGCAAAAAAATGGCTGTTATTTTGTGCGGCTGGTAACCCACCGCCGTACCATATTGACTTTTTGGGGGGGTTATATGGGTCTATTGCAACTATCTAAGTCTTTGGAAGACAGGGAAATTTCCCCTGTGGAATTGGTCGAACAGTCATTGGCAAAAATCCGGCGGGAAAATCCGTCCTGCAATGCGTTTATCACCGTTTGTGAGGAGCAAGCCCTTGCGGATGCCGCAGCTGCTGAGAAGGAAATAAAAAACGGGTCGGTAAAAAGCCCGCTGCATGGGGTTCCGGTTGCTGTAAAAGATGTGATTTTTACAAAAGGCATTCGGACAACGATGGGATCAAAACTCTATAAAGATTTCGTTCCTGATCAGGATGCGGCTGTCATAAAAAAGCTCAGGGATGCCGGCGCGATCATTATAGGAAAAACGCATACTCATGAATTTGCCTATGGTCCCATTGGCGATCGGTCATTTTTCGGTCCCGCGCGGAATCCATATAATCCTGAAAAAATTACCGGAGGGTCGAGCAGCGGGTCAGCTGCAGCCATTGCAGCGGATATGGTTTCTGTTGCACTGGGCACCGATACCGGTGGTTCTGTAAGAATTCCTGCTTCTGCCTGCGGGGTCGTCGGGATGAAACCAACTTATGGGCTTGTCAGTACGGATGGAGTATATCACACGGCGTATACTTTGGATCATGTCGGTCCCATGACGAAAACGGTCCGGGATAATGCTGTACTGTTGCATCTGTTCACCGGAAATAAATATTTGGACCTCTTGGAGGAAGATATTTCAGGAAAGGTGATCGGCCTTCCATCGTTTTTCTTCAAAAATATTGATTCTGAAGTAGCTGATGCCATTAATCAAGTGATTATAATTTATGAGTCACTGGGAGCTTCTGTGGTGGAGGTGGATGTGAAGGGGATAGAAGAAATTGCTAAGTTTCAAAAAATAACCATTCAAGCGGAAGCTTATGCGACACATCGGGATAACCTCTCAAAACACAGCTTAGACTATGATAGAGAAGTGTACGAGCGATTGGCGTCCGGACAAAATATGCCGGCTGACGAGTATATCGTGGCACAACAACAAAAGGAAGCTTTAATAACACATTTTAATCAGGTTTTTGAGAAAGCAGATGTTTTGTTGACACCTACCATTCCGATGCTTCCCACCGATATCGGACAGAGGGAAGTGAACATCGGGAATAAGACTGAGCCGGTCAGGCAAGCTTTATTGAGGCTCACTTCGCCTATAAACTATACGGGGAATCCGGCATTGTCCGTTCCTTGCGGGTTTTCAAGAGGAGGCCTTCCGATCGGGTTTCAATTGCTCGGGATCCATGGGAAAGAAGCACTTCTTTATCAGATTGGCCATGCCTATGAGCGGATAGGGAAGAAATAACGGGTTTTGATCGTGGATAACAGGCTGCCCGGACTCGGGCAGCTATTATGATGACAGTTTTTCTTTGAGTGCGCAAGGGTTGATAATGTGAATGTTTCTTTGTTGTATGAAAAGAATTTTTTGGGATTCCCATTCTTTTAGCACGTTATGAACGGTCATCCGCGTCACGCCTGCAAAACGCGATAAATCTTGTTTTGTTAATTGAATGTCGGTACTGTTGCTGGCATCCATGATATGTATAAGTGACAAGGCGATTTTATAATGAGCATTAGCGCCGGTGGCATGAATCTTATTTAGGTGTAGTTGTTCTTTTAAAAAGAGTGATTGAGCCAGTAATGTGACGATGTTGGGATCCTTTTGTGTGATCCTCATATAGTCTTTCTTGGTAAAGTAATATAATACACTGTCTTCCTGGGCAATCGCCGAGGTGGGGGATGGCATATCATCCAGGAGAGAAAACTCACCGATGGTCTGTTCGGGGTTAGCTATATCGATGATTCTTTCCGTTTGATCAGTTCTGGATGAAGTAATTTTAACAAGGCCTGCATAAATATAGTAAAATCCGGTTCCTGCATCTCCTTGTTGAAAGATCACCGATTTTTTTTTATAAAAAACTCTTCTTCCGTATTGCAGATATTTATCCCAAGGTATAAGCTGTTTTTTGGTATCCATATTCTCCTATGATCACCTCTTTAAATACTATAAAAGTGCTCCCATTCCTTTTACATCTAAAATCTCAATTCTTTTGTTTTTTTGGGAAATCAATCCCTTATTTGACCATTTCTTAACAATTTTATATACAGTAATACGGGAGGTTCCGATATATTTAGCCAAAGAGGCTAATGAAATGGGAAACGGAAGACCATCGTATTGATAATATAGTTGTAATAGAAAGTGGGCCATTTGCGTTTCGTGAGGTTTGTCAGTGAGGGCCACGATATCCGCCAGAGACCGAATCTTCCAGCTCAGGGATCTCATAAAAATTTCCTGTGCTTTCGGATGTTTTACGCAGATCCATTTAAAAGCTTCGATAGAGAAATAATATAGGACAGTATCAGTTTCGCATACGGCCGTTGTTGAGTGAGGCTCCCCAGTCACACCTATTTCTCCAAGTAAATAGCCATCCAGCAAATAGTTAACAATTCGTTCTTTTCCTTCCTCTGAGAGAACATGTATACTGACCATACCCTCCTCTATATAATAAAGTCCAATTCCATCTTGCCCTTGGTTATATACGGTTGACCCCTCGGATAAGATTAATTTATGTCCAAAGCTAAGATAATGTTTCCAGTCATATCTCATGTTCTATCCCTCTTTCCAAGTAAATGCTTAAACTCATTAGAGGTACTGCTAGAACAAGATTATAGGAAAAAATCCCTTTAAAGTAAAGAGAAAGTTTATAATAGTTAGAATTATTTAGACTGTTTTATAGTCCTACCTAAAAATTCTCGCCTGCTGAAAGTAGTAGTTAATTTTAAACGTTTGTGGACTACATACACATACTCCAGAGTATAAAAGTTTACGAGTCATATTAAAATGTTTTGAACCAAAAGGCTGCTAAAAATGCACAGGCAAAAATAAAGAGGGGATCAACAACTAAATAAAAATGGATATACTGTCAAAATGCCTATTTAATTATTCAATAAATGCCTAATCAGGCGAAAGATACCCTCCGCCTGATGATTACTGTATAGCCAAAGCCTTAAATTGTACGGGAAACTGTGACCGATCAATTATTTACTGGCTGTTCTGCTTCCAACTCCAAATTAATCGATTCACCCTTTATAAGTTTCAACAGGGTATCTTGTGGAATTACAGCTCCAAATGTTTTACGAATTAACCTCAGGCTAGCTTCGTGATCAAAAAGATCCAGTCCGGCAACAGCATCTTCTGCAACGATTACATCATAATCCCTTTGATAGGCATCTCTGACGCTCGTTTCTACACAGTGTGTCGTAGCTACACCACAGATGATCAGCGTTTTGATTCCTTTCATTCTCAGCAAAGTATCCAGCCTAGTGTCCAAAAATGCGCTAAAGCGATGTTTTTTAATTAATTCCGCAGGGCCTGAAGCCAAATCTTTTAATTCATCTACCACTTCGGCTTCCCAAGTGTCTTTCAGTCCTGGAGGGCCTGCGGTCCAACGATGTGTATGTGGTTTGATGCGATGGGTTTTACGTGTGATATCATCTGGATAATGATTTTGTATGGTCCATATATCCAGGATACCTGCCTCTCTACAGGTCTCAACTAATTTTTTTACATATGGGATGGTATTGCGCATCATGGTTGCGTTGTACCCGTTTCTTCCGATGCTTCCTTGAGGGTGGCACCAGCTGTTTTGCATATCAATCACTAAAATAGCGGTCTCATTTGGTATAAGGTTATATTCAGTCATTACATAACTCTCCTTGTATTAATATTATTCGCCGCCTAACTCATTAGCGAAGGAAGGTATAGAGCGATCTTTGGAAATATGCCAATGATGATTAAGCTTGCAAGCAGTGGAACGACAAACCATAGAGAGCCTACGACTACGTCTGACATTTTTACATTTGGAATAACCGACTTTAAAACAAATAAATTAAATCCAACCGGAGGCGTAATTGCTCCGATTTCCATGTTAATAGTCACCAGAATTCCAAACCATATAGGATCGAAACCCAATCCAACGACGGTAGGGAAGAAGATTGGAACAACAATGACCAGAATACTCATCGGATCCAGGAACATACCCAAAATCAGTATTAGGACGTTAATGATAACGATAATTGCCCATCCGGGCACCTCTAACCCTAAAATAAATTCAGCCATTCCTTGAGGTATTCTCAGTCTCGTTAAAACAAATGAAGTAAACATTCCTCCGATGACAAGTAAAAAGAACATTCCGGTTGTTTTAACCGTATTTGAAAGAACGGTCGATAGATTTTTTAATCCCAGCTGCCTCATGGTGAAGACAATGACCAATGCTCCTACTACCCCAAATGCAGCGGATTCCGTCGGCGTTGTCATCCCGATATAAATCGAGCCAATGACTAAAAAAGCTAATATTAAGATTGGGGTTACGTGAATGAGACCGGTTACCCTTTCTTTCATCCTGACTTTTTCCTGAACGGCGGGTGCCAATGAAGGATTTTTTAACACTATTACAAAAATTGTAAAACAAAGCAGTATGGCAGTCATGATACCTGGAATAATTCCCGCAATAAATAGGTCCCCAATAGATGTCTCTGTGATAACACCATATAAAATTAACGCTATACTGGGGGGAATAAGAATTCCCAAAGTTCCGCCAGCTGCCGTTGCACCTAGTGCGAGCCTCTCACTGTAACCGATTTTTGACATTTCAGGAATTGCCACTTTTCCGATTGTCGCTGCCGTTACAGGACTGGACCCGCATATTGCTGCAAATCCTGAACAACTAATTACAGCAGCCATGCCAAGTGCGCCCGGTAAACGTCCCAGCCACATTTGAACGACTGTAAATAATCTTGTTCCGATAGAGGAGGAAGAGATAATCTCACTCATCAAGACAAATAATGGAGCGACGATTAATACAAAGCTGCTGGATTGGGTAAAAGCAATTTGGGATAACTGATCTATCATAGCAGGCGAAATGAGCAGCGCACCCCCGACAATCCCGACAATCCCCAGTGAAACAGCAACAGGGACACCTGCTATTAATAAAAGGAGCAGTGACACAATAAACGCTCCAAACATTAAAAAGTCCAATATGATCACTCCAGTGTTGACAAGCATTTTTTAAGTTTGTATTCGAGAAGTGAAGTATTACTATCAAATCATGCAACATTGACGTAAAATTTATCCGCTGCTTTTTTAATAAAAGAATTCATAACTATCCAAGAAAACTTACGTTCAAAAGAAGCTGCTCTTTGTCAAGCTCCGCCGGATAAGGAGGTCCTAGTGAACCGAAGCCACAGGATGTGGCGTTTTGAGGCTGTCAGCGCTTAGCCCCGTCAGGATCAAGCCGCTTCCCCCCCTGTTCGCTTACGAACTGCCTCTCGGGAAGCGGCTTGTTTGGCCGCGCTGACCAAGACGCTTGCGTTTTTCCTCTGCCAGCATTCCTGGCCCCACACTCTTGGATGACTGTAAGTTTATTCTTCGTGTATTTTCTCCGCCGGAAAAAATATACTTTTAATGGTTAAGCTTAATGCGGTCAGTGTAAATTGAAGTGCTCCAATTGGGCCGGCCACATAGACGTATTTCACAGGTACAGGAGTCTGGACTGGGAACATTCTGTTGTCTTTAAAAGCGTCTAATGTAACTATAGAGAGTTTCCAACAGAGTATCACTCCAAATACGGAGACTAACAGGAAAATGGCGATGTTCATCCACCTCTGTTTATTTTCTGAGATCACTTCTTTAAGGAAATCAACAGTGACGTGCTGGCCGCTTTCCAATGCAGGGGCTAATGATAAAAACACTACGTAAACCAATATAAATCTAGAAATATCTAAAGCCCACGAGGTAGGGTCGTTTAAAAAATATCGTCGAATTACATCCTGAAATAGTAGGATGGCAATGACTAAAATGAGGGCCCCCGATACTCTTGTAAACATCTTATTAATGAATTTTGTGAAATTCATATAATGTTTAAAAAACGTCCAATCCTTGCCTTCCTGTTCGGTATTGGGCAACTCCTTACTTAGATTCTTCGATGCTATCATATAGTTTCATTCCCTTTTCTCCCATGCTTTCAGCGATGTCTGGGAAGATGGATGTGAGCTCCTTCATTAATTTTGCTTTTTCTTCTTCTGTCATTTCATGGACCTCTGCACCTTCATCTACCATCGTTTGCAAATCATTTTCCTGTTGTTCTTCTAAAGTTCTCCAGCTGCTTAACGCCACTTCTTTGGATATGTTCATGATTGTCTCTTGATCTTGTTCAGATATTTCATTCCAAACATCCGGATTAATGACATACATTACAGCGTTGGCTGTGACGTCTCTCAATGCTAGTTTTGGAGCGACTTCATATAGTTTAAAGGCTTTCGCCAAGCTCACTGTCTGCATAGTAGAATCAACTGTTTTATTTTGTAAAGCAAGATACAATTCCCCTGGATCCATCGTAACTGGCACCGCTCCAGCAGCTTCCATTTGCGCCGCTTGCCATTTTCCTGCCGTACGAATTTTAATTCCTTTATATTGTTTAGGATCCGTGAGAAATTCGTCCGGACTCATTGTGAGTACCTCTGTACTTCCTAAAGTCCAAAAAGTCATGTGAACACCATGTTCTTCGAAGATGTCGTTCATTGTATCTAACGTATTGTTATAAAAGTTTTTAAAATGTTCTTCACCGTCAAATACTCCCTCTGGCTCCAAAATACTGACATCCGTTACTTGTCCTGTGATGGCCCCTGCAGAAAGAAGTCCTCCGCCAACGGTTCCATTTTTAACCGAATCCAGTGTATCAAATAAGGATGTAAGCTGGCCGGAATAGTAAGGTGTGAATGTAATTCGGCCTTCCGTTTCTTCCTCAACTCTTTCTGCCCATTCTCTAAAAACTACGGAAAAAGCATCGTTTTCTGAAGAGAAGAGAGAAAAGTCAATGTTGACGGAATTCCCGCCCGAATCACCGCTTGAAGCATCCGGCTTGTCACTACTTCCACTACTTCCACTGCTGCCGCACGCTGCTAGTACAAATAATAAGGACATGAGTAAAAAACCAATGCTATATTTTTTCAAATTTTTCGTCCCCCTTTTTAAATGCGTGTTGTAGATCTTTTATACTTGCCCCGCTGGAACCAGTGAATCATTTTTTAGAAAGACAATATTTCCATTGACCATGGTTAATTCAGAATGAAGATCTTTTATTTTCTCTTCCGATACAGTTAATATATCGTCGGATAAAACGGCAAGATCCGCAAATTTTCCGGGTTCAATCGACCCTACATTTTCTTCATTAAACTGGTTATATGCGCTTCCGATGGTCCATAGCTTAATGGCTTCTTCTCTTGTTATTGCTTCATGTATTCCTAATACAGATCCATCTACAATTTCTCTGGTAACCATCCAGGAGATGGAGATAAAGGGATTCCATGGAACAACTGGGGAGTCAGTTCCACCGCCGAGCGGGATACCTAGATCAATCATGGAACGGATCGGGGCGGCGTTTGAACCTCGTTCCTGCCCCCAATAATGAACCATATTCTTGCCTAGCAGATAGGAAAGGTTTTGGACAGTAGCGGAACATCCGATTTCTTTCATTTTTTGTAATTCCTCGGCTCTAACACTCAGCACATGCATAGCTGTCCAGCGATAGGAGTCAATTGGATGCTCTTTCGAAACCTCTTCATAAAGGTCTACGATCTGTTCTGTTGCTGCATCTCCAGCGACATGTATTTGCATCTGCCAGCCTTCTTGAGCTGTAAGATTTAGCATTTCTCTTAGTTCATTTTGACGTTCTTGGGGGTAATAAGGAACGCCGTGAAAAGTTGGATCTTCCTGCTGGCCTTTGACAATTTGGTAAGGCTCTTTCATCCACGCACCTTCCACTCCGCCGTCAGCAAAGGTTTTAACCCCCGTAATACGGAAGAAATTATCTCCTTCTAAAGGGCGATAAGTGGAAAATACTTCTTTTGTTTCCTCTAAGGAGTTTACAAAATGTAATGCACTTATTCGCGCAGTAGGGTTTCTTTTCTTGGCTATTTCCTTATATATATTAATTTGGTTCTGGGTTACAAGGGGGTCAGTCATCCCTGTCACGCCATAACTGTTTTGCTCTGCCATGAAGGATAAAATGTTTTTTGCCATTTCGTCTTCGGACAGTTTTGGAATGAGGACGTCTACAAGTTTAATTGCATCTTCAATCAACACACCTATAGCTTTGCCAGTATCTTTATCACGGACAATAATTCCGTGATCAGGATTAGGAGTATGATCGGTAATTCCTGCTTTTTCCAACGCTTTGGAGTTACACATCATGACATGTCCTCCGCGTTTAATCACTACAGGATGATTAGGGGATACTTGATCAATGTCCCAGCGGGTGAGCATTCTTCCTTCTTTCAACTGCTTTTCGTGCCAAGGCCCACCAACCATAACAGTTTCACCTAACGGAGTGGCTTGTACTCTTTCAGAAATTAGTTGGAGGACATCTTGTATTTCCTTAGTTCCTTCTAAATTTACCCAGCCGATTTGTGAAGCACACATTTCTACATGTATATGAGAATCAATAAAACCTGGTATTACAGTTTTCCCCATTAAATCAATCCACTCAGTATTTTCACCTCCAAACGCGTCCACTTCATGGTTTGTCCCTACAGCGATAAACTTACCGTCCTTGATGGCAACCGATTCCTTTACATCAAAATTGTTGTTAACCGTAATAATCTTGCCGTTAAATAAAATCAGATCTGCAGACATGCTCAACTGATTACACTCGCTTTCTCTTTCATTGGGAGTTTTTCGAAAATTAACCAAGGGCTTTTTTATGTGAATTCGGACTAATGTATTTTTAAAGTTAAAAAATATTAAATTCCTTTAAATAAATTAGTTAACGTGCAACAGACTCATATATTCTCCTTAAGTCAATTATAAATATACTGGGTGTGGTCAGTACCTTAGAAAGAATTGTTTTACCAAAGCGTTGTTTTTCGAGAGCTTCGCCGGGTGCCTGACACCGTAATTATTTTTAAATATTTTTTCCATCTTTTAAATGCGTGTTGGTAAACCTTTTATAATTGACCTGCAGGAACCAGTGAATCATTTTTTAGATAGACAATTTTCCATTAACTATGGTTAATTCAGAATAAAGATCTTTTATTTTCTCTTCTGGTAGTTAGGATATCGTCCGATAGAACGACAAGCTCCGTAAATTTACCGGGTTCAATCGAACCTAACTTGTCTTCATAAAACTGGCTGTAGGCGCTTCCAATTGTCCAAAGTGTAAGAGCTTCTTCCCTTGATATGCCCTCATGTATGCTAATACAGACAGATCCATCTACAATTTCTCTGGTAACCATCCACGAGATCAGCATGAAAGGGTTCATGGTGTAACAGGGGTGTCCGTGCCGCCACCTAGCGGTATGTCTAAATCAATCATGGAGCGAATCGGGGCAGCATTTGAACCTCGTTCCTGGCCCCAATAATGATCCATATCCTTGCCTAGCAGATAGGAAAGGTTTTGGACAGTAGCGGAACATCCGATTTCTTTCATTTTTTGTAATTCCTCGGCTCTAACACTCAGCACATGCATAGCTGTCCAGCGATAGGAGTCAATTGGATGCTCTTTCGAAACCTCTTCATAAAGGTCTACGATCTGTTCTGTTGCTGCATCTCCAGCGACATGAGTCTGGATTTTCCAACCTTCTTGGGTGGTGAATTTTGGCACTTCCCTTAACTCGTTTTCACGTTCTTTAGGGTAAAATTGTACACCACGGAAAGTTGGATCCTCTTGTTGGCCCTTCACAATTTGGTAAGGCTCTTTCATCTAGGCACCTTCCACTCCGCCGTCTGCCAACGTTTTTAACCCTGTAATTTGGAAGAAGTCGCCTCCTTCCAAAGGTTGATAGGCAGAAAAAACCTTCTTTACATCCTCTAGAGAGTTAACAAAATGCAAGCCACTGATTCGCGCATCTGGACTTCCATGTTTAACCACCTTCTTAAAAAGGTTAATTGTCTTTGGTGTAACGAGTGCATCGGTCATCCCTGTGACACCGTAACTGTTTTGCTCGGCCAAGAAGGATTGAATGTTATTTGCCATTTCTTCTTCGGATAGTTTTGGAATAAGATCGTCAACGAGTTTAATTGCATCTTCAATCAACACACCTATAGATTTGCCAGTATCTTTTTCACGGACAATAATTCCATGATCTAGATCAGGAGTATAATCGCCCTGCTTTTTCCAACGCTTTAGAGTTACACATCATGACATGTTCTCCGCGTTTTATCACTACAGGATAATTAGGGGATACTTGATCAATGTCCCAGCGGGGGAGCATTCTTCCTTCTTTCAACTGCTTTTCGTGCCAAGGGACACCAACCATAACAGTTACACCTAACGGAGTGGCTTGTACTCTTTCAGAAATTAGTTGGAGGACATCTTGTATGTCCTCAGGCTGTCGAGAAACCCTCGACAGCCTTTTTAATTATTTATAATATTTGTTCTTTCACCGTTTTAATTTGTTAAAATAAAAATAACAAAATATGGCGGTGATAAAGTTGCTCCATACAAAATC
>NZ_JBHUEO010000050.1:0-544 GCF_042680885.1 Siminovitchia sediminis
TGGACACGGAGTGGTCACGCCGGCAAAACAATAAACTGGAACGTCTTATTAAAAGCGCACAATTAAGTAATAATCAGGCTTCCATTGAGGATATTGAATATCATCCAGACAGAAAGCTGGATAAATCTCAAATATTGCGGCTGGCTCACGGCAATTACATTGAAGAATATCATAACATCATTTTAAAAGGTGCGTCGGGGAATGGAAAGACATACCTTGCTTGTGCATTTGGCATAGCTGCCTGCCGCCAGTTTTATAAGGTGAAGTATGTTCGATTGCCTGATCTTCTTGATGAATTGGCAGTGGCCAGGGGCGAGGGTATATTCCGCAAAGTGATAAAACAATACAAAAAAGTCAATCTCTTAATTTTAGATGAGTGGCTATTAACCCCGTTAAAAGGAAATGAAGCACGCGATTTATTAGAAATCATTGAGGCAAGGCATAGAAACGGATCAACTATCTTCTGTTCTCAATTTGATCCGAGAGGCTGGCATGAAAAGATTGGGGAGGAAACCCTGGCAGATGCAATCTTGGATCGTATTGT
>NZ_JBHUEO010000051.1:0-27131 GCF_042680885.1 Siminovitchia sediminis
TTTGCCTTCAGCTGCGATAGGCTTATGACCTCGAGGGGCTAGGCGCTGGAGCTGGACAGCAGAAAAGCGTAAGCGCCTTGCTCAGCCCCGACAAGCATAAGACGAGCGCAGAAGAAGGCGTTTTTTTGCCTTCAGCTGCGATAGGCTTATGACCTCGAGGGGGCTAGGCGCTGGAATGCCTTTAAGGGCTGTGCAGAGCCAACTGGCCGCCTCAAGGAGCCACAATCTTAAAAGACTGACGCTTTTCCACAAAGCCCTATCTGTCCGCCGATGCGGATGATCCGCTTTAAATCTCCTCTGGAAAAAGCGATATAAGCGATACTTCCCTGACACCCCAAAGCAGCCGCTTTCCGGCGGCTTTTACCAGCAAATCGATTATCTGTTTTGTTCTGCTTCTTCTTTTGCAAAGGGGATGTGGTAGCGGTAGGATTTATATCCTGCCCAGGCACTTGCAAAGCCAAGTACGATAAAGATTCCTGCTACAATATAAGTGACAGTTGTATCAAACAGCAGAAGCTGGTTAATACCAAACAAAGCCACAAACAAACCAAGAGCTATGCTGGATTTTCCACTGAGCAATTTTCTTTCCATGGGAAGCCTGCTTCTTACATACTTTACTTTATAATACAAATAAAAGGATAATGAGAATATAATCAAAAAAACTAAGAAGGGCATTTTTTTCCATCCTCCAAACGAATAAACTGTACATCTACTTATTGTAACGTCTATGAAAAGTAAATACCACTTGCCTACTGCGAACGTTTCATGAACATTAGTGCAAGGTGAAAGGAGCCCTACATGAAGGAAGAAATCTTTGAGGCGATCAAACGCTATGAAACCATTATTATTCACCGGCATGTCCGGCCTGATCCGGATGCCTATGGATCCCAGGGAGGATTGGCCGCTGTTTTGAAGGCATCTTTCCCCGAAAAGAAGATCTATGCTGCAGGTGAGCATGATCCGTCATTATCTTACTTACGACAGCCTGACCAGATTCCAGATCATGTGTATAAGGGTGCATTGGTCATTGTTTGTGATACGGCGAACCAGGAGAGAATTTGCGATACACGATATGAAAAGGGAGATTTGCTGATTAAAATTGACCATCACCCCAATGAAGATCCGTACGGTGATATACTATGGATCGATTTGCAGGCTTCCTCCGTAAGCGAAATGATCTATGAATTTTATAAAACCTTTGAAGGCGAAGGGTTGAAAATGACGGATGAGGCGGCAAGACTGTTATATGCAGGGATTGTCGGAGATACAGGAAGGTTTTTGTACCCGAGCACGACAGAAAAAACCTTTGATTTTGCAAAAGAACTCATTAGCTACTCATTTGACCGGACAGAGCTGTATAACCATATGTATGAGCTTGCTCCAAACATGATCAAGCTGCAGGGGTATGTGTTGGAAAACTTCAAAATGAATGAAGACGGAGCGGCAGTGGTCTCTGTAAATAAGGAGACACTTGAGGAATATGGAGTCCTGCCGTCAGAGGCTTCCCAGCTCGTGAGCTCTCTTGGCATGGTGAAAGGGATAAAGGCGTGGGTTTTCTTTATAGAAGAGGAGGATCAAATCCGCGTTCGCCTTCGGTCGAAAAATCCGGTCATCAATACAATAGCCATGAACTATGGAGGCGGAGGACATCCGCTGGCTGCCGGAGCTTCTGTTTATTCTTGGGAAGAAGCAGAAAAGGTCATTGAAGATCTGGAAACGTTATGTAAACAAAACTAAATGAGCCGGCGCCATTTAGCCGGCCAATTTTATTTCCAAAACAAGACTGACCGTCGTATAGAAGTACAGTTCTTTGACGACCAGTCTGTACTGTTTACCGTTGATATCCAATGTTTTGTTTTCTACGGTTCGTTTGATCATTTCTTTGTTCTCATAGACTGTCGTCAAATCTTTCGCGATTAATGACCGCAGATCTTCCTTAATCGATTCCTCAGCTCTAAAAATACTTTGGCGGTCCGTAATATCATATCGTTCAAAATTTTCGATTTCGACTTCAAGTTCCTGTATAGTCAACATTTCTTCGTTCTTTTGATTCAATTCCTGATAGTCCTCTTGCCAAATTTTAATATAGCCCTGCAATTCCCGGATCTGCATGGCTTGCTTTTCAATGAGAGCACTATTTTTCTGCTGGATGGAGCCGAACATAAAAAGGAAGATCAGCCAGCTGATGCACCCGCCTACCGCAGCTCCTGCGAAGAAGCGCTGCCAGACTGGATGGCGATACAGTGGGGGAATTCTCATGAGATGTGCTCCTGCGTCAGCCAGGAAATGATCAATGCGGCTGTTTTGGCTCCGCCCATTGCAGATAAAATTAATAGAAATTGTTTAAATAAATCGGTTGTTCCTCCTTCCAGGAATCCTTTCTCAAAACTGTATACCGTATCAAAAGTGCCGCCTATGGCTGCGATGATGGCCCATATCCTGACCCTGTCAGCAATATTGGAAATTTCCGCAAGCAGCGGTTCACCTGTAATAAATGCCGCCAGGCCGCCCACCAACGAGCCTCCCAGCATCACTCCAAATGCAATGAAATAACTGCTGAAAAAAGCAGGAAAAAAACTTTCATGCAAGTTTACCATCTCCAAATGATTAAATTATTCTTCCCTTGTTATACTTATATGGGACAAACCATTAATGTATGTAAGAAGAAAGGATATAATAGAGGGGAACGGATATTCTATAGAAAAGAAAGTATCGGCAGAAAAGAGGGAAGCACACTTGAACTTTGTTCAATTGCAAATTGCCACTGCGTATAGTCTGTTATCGAGCACAATTTCCGTCCCGGAGCTTGTGCAGAAAGCGAAGAAGCAAGGCTATTCCGCTTTGGCCATTACAGATCATAATGTTTTATACGGTGTCATGTCCTTCTATCAAACTTGCAAAGAAGCCGGCATTAAACCAATTATTGGGATGACGGCTGACGTGAGGTCTGATGGACAGTCTCACCCTTTAGTTTTGTTGGCAAAGAACAATACCGGTTACTCGAACCTCTTGAAAATTTCAAGCGCTATACAAATACAGCCAGAAAATTCCATTTATTGGAAGTGGCTTCGTTCATACAGTCAAGGATTAATTGCAATTTCGCCTGGGATACACGGAGAAATTGAACAGCTGCTTCTTTCGGAGATGCCGGATAAGGCCAAAGAAGCATTGGAGCGCTGTCTTGCCATATTTGGGAAGAACTTCTATCTCTCATTACAGAAGCATAAAGAAAATCCGGCCGATTGGTGCGAACAATTGGCAGCTTTTGCAGAAGAACATAACGTCCACACTGTAGTGACCAATGATGTACGCTATTTAAACCAAGAAGACTCCTTTGCCTGCAAATGCCTTCATGCCATCCGGGATGGTGAAAAACTGGACATAACCAATGATTTTTTGTATAAAAGTGGAGATTGTTATTTTAAAAGTCAGGAAGAAATGACGGCTTTATTTTCAGGCTACCCTGAGGCGCTTGAAAATGCAGGCAAAATTGCTGAGGAATGCAATGTGATGATCGAAACAGACCGCCACTTACTTCCAAAGTATCCTCTTCCTCCAAATCAGACAGCAAAAGAGGTGTTATTGCGCCAGTGTAGAGCAGGTCTTGAAGCCCGTGGTGCAAAAGGCGCCGAGTATGAAGAAAGACTTGAATACGAGCTGAAAGTCATTGATCAGATGGGGTTCAACGATTATTTTCTAATCGTATGGGATTTTATGAAATATGCACGGGATCAGGGGATTTTAACCGGTCCCGGACGGGGATCGGCAGCCGGATCGCTCGTGGCCTATGCTTTGGAAATAACGGATGTGGACCCGATCCAACACGGATTATTGTTTGAAAGGTTCTTAAATCCCGAGAGAATCAGCATGCCTGATATCGATATTGATTTTCCTGATATTCGCCGTGATGAAGTCATCGGGTATGTAGCCGGAAAATATGGAAAAATGCATGTGGCGCACATCATTACATTTGGTACATTTGCCGCCAAAGCAGCAATCCGTGATACAGCCCGTGTTTTTGGATTGAGCTCTAAGGAAATAGAAAAGCTTTCAAAGATGATTCCTTCAAGAATGGGACTGACGCTTGAAAGTGCCATTCGCGAATCTTCCGGGCTCCGGGAAGTCATCGAGTCCTCCGAGCAAAACCGATTCATGTTCGAAACTGCCCTGAAGCTCGAAGGCCTTCCCAGACATACATCGATTCACGCAGCAGGGATGGTGATCAGCGAGGATCCCCTTGTTAATATTATTCCGATAAAAGAGGGCCCTGACGGTGTATATGTTACACAGTTTCCAATGGAAGATCTGGAGAAAATCGGCCTCCTTAAAATGGATTTCCTCGGCCTCCGAAATTTGACTCTACTTGAACAAATCATAAAAGGAATTCACATCCATACGGGTAAAACTATTCTGCTTGACCAAATCCCGTTTTCTGATGAAAAGACCTTTAAGCTCTTGCAAAGAGGAGACACGACCGGGATATTCCAGCTGGAGTCCGAAGGGATGAGAAAGGTGTTAAGGGAACTGAAGCCCACAGAATTTGAGGATATCGTAGCGGTTAATGCGCTCTTTCGACCCGGTCCGATGGAGAATATTCCTGCCTATATTAAAAGGAAACATGGTTTAGAAAAGGTTCAATACCCACATCCCGATTTAAAGCCGATATTGGACTTTACTTATGGAGTGATCGTGTACCAGGAACAAATTATGCAAATTGCAGCCGTCCTGTCGGGATATTCCCTGGGCGAAGCCGATTTGCTTAGACGAGCGGTGAGCAAAAAGAAGCGTGAGCATTTGGATCAGCAGAGAAGACGTTTCGTTTCAGGTGCTGTTTCGAAAGGGTACACTGAAAAAACAGCCAATGAAACGTATGATTTAATCGTCCGTTTTGCAAATTATGGATTCAACCGCAGCCATGCTGTCGCCTATAGCTTTATCGCCTGGCAGCTTGCGTGGCTGAAAGCCCATTATCCAAAGTATTTTATGGCTGCCCTTTTAACATCCGTCATTGGAAATGAAGATAAAATTGCATTATATACTGCCGAAGCCAAGCAGAAAGGCATCCATATTCTTCCGCCGTCCATTAATCATAGTCATTTTCCGTTTGTTGTCGAAAGGGAAGGCATCCGCTTTAGTCTCCGGGCAATCAAGGGTGTGGGAATGGCTGCATTAAAAGAAATGATCCAGGCACGGAAAGCGGGTCCTTTTCGAGATTTATTTGACTTTTGCCTCAGGGTTTCTCCCCGGATCATTAACAGAAAAATCCTGGAATCACTCGTATATGCAGGGGCCTTTGATGAATTTGGCCAAGACCGCGCTGTTTTGCTCGCAACGCTTGATGTTGCCCTGGAACATGCAGAACTGATGAGGCCATCGGAAAAGACCCCCGATTTATTCGGTGATGAAGAGATGTTTCAAATTAAGCCGATGTATGTTGAAGTGGAACCTATGGGACTTGGCGATAAGCTCGCTTTGGAAAAAGAGGCAACGGGTATCTTTCTTTCTGATCACCCTGCAGCAGCCTATGCAAATCAGTTCATGTCAGCTGGAGCAGTCCAACTGATTCAATTGGAACCCGGACAAAAAAACCGGTCCGCAGGGGTTTATTTGTCCGAGATCAAAACGATTCGCACCAAGAAGGGAGACGTCATGGCATTTGTCACATTAAGTGATGCCACAGGTGAAATGGAGGGCGTAATTTTTCCAAATGTGTATAAACGCTGCAGCGCGCTCGTAAAGAAGGGAAATGTTTTGCTTGTGTCGGGACACGTAGAAGAAAGAAATGGCTCAGTCCAGTTTATTGTGCAGCGGATGACCGGAGCTGATCAATTGAAGGAGTCGGATAGCCGCACAGGCCGGCAGTTATATATAAAAGTTCCTGCAGCCATTCATCATCCGGAAACGCTAAATAAACTGCATACCATTTTTAAAAAGTATCCAGGAAAGACAAAAGTGATCCTTTTCTATGAAAAAGAAAGAAAAACTATCCAGCTGGGGAATCGAAATGATATAGATCCGGTACCTTCTTGTCTGGAGGAGCTGAGATCTCTGCTGGGACCGGACTGTGTAAAGTTAAAATAATTTTTTCAAACAGGCATAAATATGTTATATTGTTTTATAAGCTTTTTGTGATTGTTAAATAATAGGGTATGGTGTTTAAAGGAGTGGACAAAGTTGTCATTACGTGATGAAGCTTTACATATACACAGATTACACAAAGGAAAATTGGAATCCAAATCAAAAATAGAAGTAAAAAACGCCAAAGATTTAAGTCTGGCATACTCTCCGGGTGTCGCTGAACCATGTAAAGAAATCTATGAAAATCCAGGAACAGTGTATGATTATACAATGAAAGGGAACATGGTTGCAGTTGTTTCTGATGGAACAGCTGTATTGGGGTTAGGAAATATTGGTCCGGAGGCGGCGCTTCCTGTCATGGAAGGAAAGGCTGTCTTGTTCAAAAGCTTTGCTGGAGTAGATGCATTTCCCATTTGTTTGGATACAACAAATGTAGATGACATTGTACAGGCAGTCAAACTGCTTGAACCGACATTCGGTGGAGTAAATTTGGAAGATATCGCTGCACCGAACTGCTTTGAAATAGAAAATAGACTAAAAAAAGAATTGAGCATTCCTGTCTTCCATGATGATCAACACGGGACGGCCATCGTGACAGTCGCCGGATTGGTTAACGCTTTGAAACTCACCGGAAAAAGAATGTCGGAAATTAAAGTTGTGGCAAACGGTGCGGGTGCTGCCGGGATTGCGATCATTAAGCTCCTCCAAAGCTACGGTGTTCGTGATATAATCATGTGTGACTCCAAAGGTGCCATTTACGAAGGACGGACAGAAGGCATGAATGATGTGAAAGCTGAAGTTGCCAAGTTTACGAACCGTGAACGTTTGGATGGGGACTTGGCATATGTCATCCAGGATGCGGATGTATTCATCGGTGTATCCGTAGCCGGAGCGCTGACTGAAGAAATGGTTGCATCCATGAAAAAGGATCCGATCATCTTTGCTATGGCAAATCCAGATCCGGAGATTATGCCGGAGGCGGCCAGATCAGCCGGAGCAAAGGTAGTCGGCACCGGACGGTCCGACTTCCCCAACCAGGTAAATAACGTGTTGGCGTTCCCTGGCCTGTTCCGTGGAGCACTGGATGTACAGGCTACGAAAATCAATGAAAGAATGAAGCAGGCTGCGGTGGAAGCCATAGCTGATCTCGTCTCCGATGAGGAGTTATCCCCTGAATATGTCATCCCGGCACCTTTTGATCCAAGAGTAGCGCCGAATGTTGCAGCTGCTGTTGCACAAGCTGCAATGGAAACAGGCGTTGCCCGTGTCAAAGTTGATCCTGAACAGGTAAAAGAAAGAACCAAACAAATGGCAATTATCGGTAAATAACATAAAGGTAACGTTGAAAGAGGAAAGGCCGTGCCGTTGCTTAAAGGCCGGTCTTTCCTATGCTTATGCATAATTTGAGGGATTTTACGGTGTCCGGGCATCATCCCGGCAATGCTCCGGAAACCCGATTTTGCTTTAGGTCTGTTTACAGGCGTTTTATTTTTCCGAATTGAAAGGAGGCCCTGAAATGCTGAAAGACTTTTTCTCTAAACAAAAAGCTGCAAAGCCCAAGAAAAGAAAGTATGCCACTATTCCTTCTGAATCCGCAAAACAGGATGTCCCCGAGGGAATCATGTCCAAATGTCCTGAATGTAAAAAAATTATGTATACAAAAGAACTCCAAAAAAATCTGAAAGTATGTCTACACTGTGGCCATCATTATAGGATGACGGCACAAGAAAGAGTTCAAAGTTTGTTTGACGAAGGATCTTTTGCTCCATTTCAAGACCACATTTCATCAGAAAACCCGCTTGGCTTTCCGGATTACATGGAAAAAATTGAAAAGGACAAGAAAAAAACCGGTTTGGAAGAAGCAGTCCTTACAGGTACAGGTATGATTAATCAAATAGAAGTCGTGACAGCCATCATGGATTCCCACTTCCGTATGGGCAGTATGGGGTCGGTAGTAGGTGAAAAGATTACAAGAGCCATCGAAGCGGCAGCTGAAAAGCGCCTTCCTTTTATTATTTTTACAGCTTCGGGCGGGGCCCGAATGCAAGAAGGTGTACTGTCTCTGATGCAGATGGCAAAGACGAGCACCGTTCTGAAGAGGTTCAGTGACCAAGGCGGATTGATAATCTCTATTATGACACATCCTACAACAGGCGGAGTGTCCGCAAGTTTTGCATCATTGGGAGATTTTAATTTTGCCGAGCCCGGAGCACTCATTGGTTTTGCCGGACGCCGAGTCATCGAGCAGACCATCCGGGAAGAGCTTCCGGAGGACTTCCAGACAGCCGAATTTTTGTTAAATCATGGTCAGCTTGATGCTGTCATTCCACGCTCCGAATTAAGAGACAAATTGACAACCGTGCTTGAAATTCATCGACAAGTAGGTGATATGGCGTGATGAATGAACTCGAGTTTGAAAAACCAGTACTTGAATTGAGGGAAAAGATAGCCGAACTGAGAGAGTTTACGAATACCTCTGATGTGGATTTGTCAGACGAGATAGATAAGTTGGAAGAGCGCCTGGAAAAGCTGGAAAAGGAAATTTATGAAAATATGCGTCCTTGGGACCGGGTGCAGTTGGCCAGACATTCAAAGCGTCCGACAACGCTGGATTACATCGATCAGCTTTTTACTGACTTCATGGAATTGCACGGAGACAGGCTGTATGGAGATGACCATGCCATAGTGGGAGGTATTGCCAAATATAGGGGGATTCCTGTTACTGTCATTGGCCACCAGCGCGGGAGAGATACGAAGGAAAATATTCGACGGAACTTTGGTATGCCCCATCCGGAAGGGTACAGAAAAGCTCTTCGTTTGATGAAGCAGGCTGAGAAATTTCAGCGCCCGGTGATTTGTTTTATTGATACAAAAGGAGCCTATCCAGGAAAAGCTGCTGAAGAGCGCGGTCAGAGTGAAGCTATTGCACGAAATTTGTTTGAGATGGCCGGCTTAACCGTTCCTGTTATTTGTATTGTTACGGGTGAAGGAGGAAGCGGCGGAGCTTTAGCACTTGGAATCGGCGACCGGATTTATATGCTGGAAAACTCCACCTATTCTGTTATCACTCCTGAAGGTGCTGCGAGTATACTCTGGAAAGATGCATCCCTGGCGAAGCAGGCAGCGGAAGCATTAAAAATTACAGCTCCTGATTTGAAAGATTTAGGCATTATAGATGAGATTATCCCAGAAGTCAGAGGCGGAGCCCATCGGGATGTTGTCAAGCAGTCTGAAGAAATTGATAAAGTTTTACAAAAAGCATTGGAAGAGCTTCTTCAAACCGAATCTGAAACGCTTCTCCAAAATCGTTATATGAAATTTAAGAAAATGGGGAAATATAAGGAGCAACAATTTGAAAATGTTCAAAGCTGAGGAATGTCCATAAGGGCACTCCTTTTTTATTTGGCGGAAAGCCCCTTATCTGAAGGATGATGGACGAGCCCTTTTCAATGTCATCCATCTTGAAGGGTCATTGACCGTTCGGGAATCTGTTCCTTACACATGAAAAATTTGTTAATCACCAAATGACATGGTATTTTTAAGTTAGTTAGACTTAATTATTTTAAATACATATCTCTTTTTACACGTAATGGAGTGACACAGATGAAAAAAATTGGGGTGTTGACGAGCGGCGGGGACGCGCCTGGTATGAATGCTGCGATTAGGGCAGTCGTCAGAAAATCGATTTATCATGGACTCAAGGTCGATGGCATTTACCAAGGTTTCAGCGGGTTACTTTCCGGGAATATCAAGGAACTCTCGCTCGGCTCTGTGGGTGATATTATTCAAAGAGGGGGAACTATTTTACAATCGGCCCGATGCGAGGAATTTAAAACTGAAGAAGGGCAGAAAAAAGCACTTAAAAGTTTGAAAGAGCACGGCGTGGACGGGCTGGTCGTTATTGGCGGTGATGGTTCGTACCTCGGGGCTTTAGCACTGGCCCAGCTTGGTTTTCCTGTTATTGGTGTACCCGGAACGATTGATAACGATATACCGGGTACTCATTATACGATTGGTTTCGATACAGCATTGAATACTGTTTTAGACGCCATAGATAAGATTCGCGACACCGCCACTTCCCATGAAAGGACGTTTATTATTGAAGTAATGGGGAGAGATGCCGGGGACATAGCTCTTTGGGCAGGCCTTGCCGGTGGTGCCGAATCAATCCTTGTACCGGAAGAGCCCTATCATTTGGAAGATATCGCCAGGAAAATTGAACAAGGCTTAAAAAGAGGGAAAAAGCATAGTGTCCTTATCGTTGCCGAAGGAGCGGCCAGCGGTCCTTCGTTTGCCCGGGAACTGAAAGAAAAAACCGGGCTCGAAACAAGAGTTTCCGTGCTCGGGCATATTCAAAGAGGCGGGACACCCACAGGCTTTGACCGTGTTCTGGCCAGCAGGCTGGGAGCCAGGGCGGTTGAACTTCTGATAGAAGGATCAAGCGGTAGGGCCGTTGGATTTGTCAATCATGAATTGGTCGATAAGGATCTTTACACGATATTCAATGAGCCAAAAACGTCACATCACAATTTATATCAACTATCACAAGAGTTATCAATATAGAATAGAAGAGGAGTGGCATGATGAAGAAAACAAAAATTGTCTGTACAATTGGACCCGCTAGTGAAAACCCGGAAATTCTCGAAAAATTCATTGAGTCTGGAATGAACGTTGCACGTCTTAATTTTTCTCACGGGAACCATGAGGAGCATCGGGAGCGTATTAAGAATATTCGTCAAGCAGCTGAAAAAACGGGATGTGAAATAGGGATATTACTTGACACAAAAGGTCCCGAAATTAGAACGCATGACATGGAAAATGGGGCGATTGAACTCGAAGCGGGCAGTGAACTTGTCATTTCCATGCGCGAAGTATTGGGGACGAAGGAAAAAATATCGGTTAGCTATGAGGGTCTGATCCATGATGTTCAGCCGGGAGCAAAAATTTTACTGGATGATGGGTTAATTGAGCTGAAAGTAACCCATATCGATAAAGAGAAACAAGAAATTATCACCAGTGTGCTGAATCACGGTGTGTTAAAGAATAAAAAAGGCGTAAATGTACCCGGTGTGTCTATAAAGCTTCCTGGCATTACCGAAAAGGATGCGAAGGATATTTTATTCGGAGTTGAACAAAATGTAGATTTCATCGCCGCATCTTTTGTCAGGAGAGCAGCGGATGTGCTGGAAATTCGGCAGCTCCTTGAAGCAAGCGGTGTGCCTGAAATGAACATTATCCCCAAAATTGAAAACCAGGAGGGGGTTGACAATATAGATGAAATTTTGGAAGTGTCGGACGGACTCATGGTGGCCAGAGGTGATTTAGGGGTAGAAATTCCTGCTGAATCTGTACCGATGGTTCAAAAAAGACTGATTAAAAAGTGTAACGAAGCAGGAAAACCGGTCATTACCGCTACGCAGATGCTTGATTCCATGCAGAGGAACCCAAGACCGACAAGAGCAGAAGCCAGTGACGTGGCTAATGCCATTTTCGATGGGTCAGACGCGGTCATGCTTTCAGGTGAAACGGCGGCAGGCTCTTATCCGGTTGAAGCAGTGCAAACAATGAACAACATTGCGGTAGAAGCAGAAAAAGCACTGAATCATAAAGAAATACTTTCCTATATGAGCAAAAATCACGAACATAACATGATGGATGCCATTTGCCAGTCCGTTACCCATACGGCCATTAACCTGGGGGTAAATGCCATTGTGGCTCCAACAGAAAGCGGACATACTGCCAGAATGATTTCCAAATACCGGCCACAAGCTCCAATTGTAGCAGTCACTTCAAGCGTGGAAGTGACAAGGAGATTGACACTTGTGTGGGGAGTATCCCCTCAATTGGGTGAAAAAGTGTCATCGACAGATGAAATGCTTGAACTTGCGGTAACCGAAAGTCTGAATTCAGGCCTCGTCAAGCATGGGGATCTCATCATTATCACTGCAGGGGTTCCTGTAGGGGAAGCGGGGACGACGAACTTAATGAAAGTGCATGTGGTAGGAGACGTATTGGCTAAAGGTCAGGGTATCGGAAGGAAGTCAGCTTTTGGAAAAGCAGTTATTGTCCGCAATGCTGAAGAAGCTTTGGAAAAAGTGGAGCAGGGAGATGTAATGGTGGCCATTGGTACGGACCGGGAAATGGTTCCGGCATTGGAAAAGTGTGCGGCACTTGTAACGGAAGAAGGCGGGCTGACAAGCCATGCAGCTGTTGTAGGCATTAATTTAGGCATTCCGGTTATTGTTGGTGTCGACGGGGCCACGAGCCTGTTCCGCGATGGACAGGAGATTACAGTAGACGGTACCCGCGGAGTGGTGTATAACGGTCATGCGAGTGTTCTATAGTCTCATATGATATAATAAAAGCAAAGACCACTGGGGATGTGACACAATGAAGTATCTCATATTATTGTTTATTGTCATCCCGGCTTTGGAAATCGGTCTGTTGATCATGGCAGGCAAAACCATTGGCGGCTTGGCAACCGTTGCCTTAATTATAGCAACTGGCATTTTAGGAGCTTACCTGGCCAAGCAGCAGGGATTGGAAGTGTATAGAAAGATGCAGCGGCAAATACAATCGGGCTATCCCCCGGGCGGGGCTTTGCTCGAAGGTGTCTGTGTTTTGCTGGGGGGTCTGCTGCTTTTGACACCCGGCTTGATGTCAGACTTTGCAGGATTGCTTTTTATCCTGCCGCCAACTCGAAAATGGTTACAGCCGTTGTTGTTAAAGCTATGGAAAGGCTGGGTTTCAAAAAAGCAGATATATATTTATCGTTAATATAATGAGGATGGTCTGCCTTGGCACCGGCCATCCTTTTTTATTTATTTTATTACATTCATTTGAACAGTTACAAAAGATCCCTCACTCTTGATAAATCAAAAATTGGGGGATCTTTTTTATACCCAAATGGAAATATACATGCAGGAGAAGTTTTTGTTTGAATCATAATGGGGTGCTATCGACATCTCCGTTCCTCAGAGCCAGGAAAGGGCGGGCCAGCATGACTTGGGCACCCTTGTCACTCCTGCACCTTGCAGCAGTACATCAATAATGTTCGCGATGCGATGGATTTGCTACCTTTCTTTACTCTATGGCTTTAGGAGGTTTTCCCATAATATAAGCCCATATATCCTTAAAGACATTGGCTTTATGGAGTGTAGTCAGAAGGACAAGTGTCACGGGACCAATAATTAAACCGAGAAACCCGACAAGCTTAAAACCGACAAACAAAGCAATTAACGTACCCAAAGGATTCAGGCCAATATTGGATGACAGAATTTTTGGCTCCATGATTTGACGCTGAACCACAACCACTGTATACAGAATGGCTAACCCTAATGCCAGTCCAAAATCACCTGTCAAAACTTCATAGATGATCCAAGGAACAAAAACCAGCCCCGTGCCTAAATAGGGCAGAAGGTCCAGAACACCCATAATCAGTGCGATTGTAATGGCATAATTAATACGCATGATTAACAGTCCGATCAAAATAATGACTAGCGTGATGGAAATTAATGTGATTTGTGCTTTGACAAAGCCGGCCAAGGCTTTTTTCAAATCCTCAAACACGCGGGCACCGCTGTTTTTCACCCTTTCCGGAAATAGCCGGCCGGCAAGGGCATTTAAACGATTCCAATCTTTGCTTATAAAAAAGGTTGCCAAAAGTGAAAAGATGATAACGGTGGCAGCGTTTGGAATCCACGATACCAGTCCAGGAAGCTTCAGGAAGAAATTTTGCAAAAAAGCTGTTACATTTTCTGTGATTTTACTTCCGGTGTCTGTAATACTTTTCATGATGGTATCTTGCTGGCCGCTGTCGAGGCTCTGGAACATTCCAGCCAAATTATTATAAAAAGGGATGACTTGACTGGCGAACCAGCTTTCTATAAAGCTGATGAAATTGGCCACGTGTTCGGGCACAACTGTCGCCAAATAGGATGCCCCTGATACAATTTCAGCGATCAATAATGTAATTAAACCTGTAAAGATCCCGATTAATAAGATTAGCGTGACAAAAACAGCAAGTGCACGTGGGAATTTCCATCTTTTTTCTATGAAGTTTACTGCTGGATTCATTGCAGCGGCAAAGATCAGCGCAATGATAAAAGGGTATGTAACCTTGGCAATATAGTAGATGGATATGAGTGAACCGGCTGTGACGAGAAGAACAATAAAAAATCGGACGATTCTATCGGCATTCTCACGATTCAAATGACCCCCACCTTATCATTAGTGATTAATTTTATGATACCATGAGTTGAAAGACAAAGGTGTGTAAATTGGAAGGATGAGCGCTTTGTTCAATCAAGCTTTTTTATTTTTGCTCTTATTGCTGGCCATTGGTGTCATTGCCAAAAACTCATCTCTTATCATTGCAGTTTCTTTCTTAATCATTTTGAAACTGGCAGGTGTGGATGAAAAAATTTTTCATATGATCCAGGCAAAGGGCGTCAATTGGGGGGTTACAGTTATTACCATTGCCGTTTTGGCCCCAATTGCAAGCGGATATATCGGTTTTAAGGATCTCTCAGGAGCGATCAAGTCCCCCTATGCCTGGATCGCCTTAGCTTCGGGCATAGCCGTGGCGCTGATCGCAAAGTATGGTGTCACTCTTCTGACAGAAGATCCGCATATTACCACGGCACTCGTGCTGGGTACGATCATTGCAGTCTCCCTATTTAAAGGAGTTGCAGTCGGCCCGTTAATTGGTGCCGGCATAGCCTATTTGGCAATGAAAGTCTTTGAATTGATGAAATCGGGTTCCGGGATGGGCGGCTAGAAGATGAAAACAATTCTTAATCATCATCATATCAAAAAAGTATCATGAAAAAATGTTGAAAATTAGACAAGATTATAGATTTGTTTATAATAGAATATAGGTTGTTGATTAAAATATTATTTTCTCAGGTTTATCCTAAAGATTCCCTACAATGATGTGTATTACGCGTTTTCCATTATATACGGGAAATGAAAAAAGAGATAAAGGAGAGGTTTTTATGACAGCAAGTGGGTTAGAAGGGGTAGTTGCAACAACGAGCTCCATTAGTTCGATCATCGACGACACACTTACATATGTAGGATACAACATTGACGATTTAACCGTACATGCTAGTTTTGAGGAAGTCATTTATTTGTTATGGCATTTGGAGCTGCCGACGAAAGAACAGCTTCAAGAGTTAAAACAGCAATTGGCCGATCATATGGAGCTGCCCCCGGAAATCATCGAAAGCATGAAAAAATATCCATTGGACAAAGTGCATCCTATGACTGTTCTCCGGACGGCTGTTTCCTCACTTGGTGCCTTTGATGACGAGGCAGATGTAATGAATGAGGAAGCAAACTACCGAAAAGCTATCCGCCTCCAGGCAAAAATGCCTGCTATTGTTGCAGCGTTTGCAAGAATTAGAAAAGGATTGGAACCGGTCGCACCCCGGAAAGATCTTGGCTTTGCCGCAAACTTTATGTACATGATCAAGGGAGAAGAACCTGCTGACATTGAAGTGGAAGCAATGAACAAAGCTTTGATTCTTCACGCCGACCATGAGCTGAATGCCTCTACATTTACGGCAAGGGTATGTGTCGCCACCCTTTCTGACATCTATTCCGGTATTACTGCTGCCATCGGAGCATTAAAGGGACCCTTGCATGGCGGGGCTAACGAGCAAGTAATGAAGATGCTTACGGAAATTGGATCCGTGGATAAAGTCGAAAGCTATGTGAAGGACAAACTGGAGAAGAAAGAAAAAATCATGGGCTTTGGTCACCGTGTTTACCGAAAAGGAGACCCTCGTGCCAAGCATTTAAAAGAAATGTCCAAGAAACTGACTGAATTAACCGGAGAACCTGAGTGGTACAATATTTCTGTCAAAGTTGAAGAGACTTTTACATCAGAAAAGCCGCTCCCGCCTAATGTTGATTTCTACTCCGCGTCTGTTTATCACAGCCTTGGCTTTGACCACGACATCTTTACACCGATTTTTGCTGTAAGCCGTACCTCTGGATGGCTGGCCCACATTTTTGAACAATATGCCAATAACCGGTTGATCCGTCCGCGCGCTGAATATACAGGGCCATCCATGCGGTCTTATATTCCAATGGATGAACGCAAGTAAGCCGGTTAGAATTTTATTACCAATTTTGATATGATAGAGCAGGGAAAAGGTTAGAAGCTTTTGCTTTCTAACCTTTGATACTGAATATGGAGGGATTTATATGTCTCAAGCTGAAAAAATTACAGTTTCCAATGGTGTATTAAACACTCCTGACCATCCAATTATTCCTTATATTGAAGGAGACGGAACCGGTCCAGATATTTGGGCAGCTGCACAAAGAGTTCTGGATGCATCTGTCGAAAAAGCATATGGCGGCAAGCGGAAAATTGCATGGAAAGAAGTATATGCAGGTGAAAAGGCACATAATAAATATGGCGAATGGCTTCCTGAAGAGACATTGGATACTATCCGTGAATATTTTATCGCTATTAAGGGTCCACTTACTACACCAGTAGGCGGCGGTTTTCGTTCCTTGAACGTGGCGCTTCGCCAAGAGCTTGACCTATATGTGTGTCTTCGCCCGGTTCGTTACTTTGAGGGTGTACCATCTCCGGTAAAGCGTCCAGAGGATACAGACATGATAATTTTCCGTGAAAATACGGAAGATATTTATGCAGGAATTGAATACCAATCAGGTTCTGAAGAAGTGAAGAAAGTCATCCAATTCCTTCAAAATGAAATGGGTGTAGAGAAAATCCGTTTTCCTGAGACATCCGGCATTGGGATCAAGCCTATTTCCTCCGAAGGAACCAAACGTTTGGTCCGTGCATCGATCAACTATGCACTGAAGGAAGGGCGTAAATCCGTTACACTTGTACATAAAGGAAACATTATGAAATTTACAGAAGGTGCTTTCAAAAACTGGGGTTATGAAGTTGCCGAACAAGAATTTGGAGATCAAGTGTTTACTTGGAACCAATATGACAAGATTAAAGAAGAGCAAGGAACAGAGGCTGCAAACAAGGCTCAGGCCGAAGCAGAAGCTGCCGGGAAAATCATTGTTAAGGATGCAATTGCGGATATTTTCCTTCAGCAGATCCTAACTCGTTCCAAAGAGTTTGACGTAGTGGCAACGATGAACCTGAATGGAGATTACATCTCTGATGCCCTTGCGGCGCAAGTCGGCGGAATTGGTATTGCACCGGGTGCAAACATCAACTATGAGAGCGGACATGCGATTTTTGAAGCAACGCATGGAACAGCTCCTAAATATGCAGGACTGGACAAAGTAAATCCATCGTCTGTTATCCTTTCGGGAGTATTGATGCTGGAGCATATCGGCTGGTCTGAAGCAGCCCAATTGATTACAAAATCAATGGAAAAAACAATCAAATCCAAAGTGGTGACGTATGACTTTGCCCGCCTCATGGAAGGCGCTACAGAAGTGAAAACGTCTGAATTCGGCAATGCCTTAATTGAAAATATGGGTTAATTTTCTCCATAACTGGGAAAATTGGGGATAAGAACAGAAAAAGAAGAGATTGCGCTGCAAGGCTCTTCTTTTTTGTTGAATGAATAAGAAAGAAGGGACATCTCCATGACATTAAAGCGAAATAAAATTTCGGTGATTGGCGGAGGATTTACAGGTGCTACCACAGCATTTCTGGCAGCACAAAAAGAGCTTGGAGATATTGTACTGGTTGATATTCCTAAAAATGAAAACCCAACGAAAGGAAAAGCTCTGGACATGGTGGAAGCAGGTCCGGTTCTCGGGTTTGATGCAAATATTCTCGGTACCTCCAACTATGAAGATACGAAAGACTCGGATGTAGTTGTGATTACTGCTGGTGTTGCACGGAAGCCCGGGATGAGCAGGGATGATCTGGTACAGACCAACCAAAAGGTCATGAAGAGCGTAACTCAGGAAATTATCAAATACTCTCCGAACTGTCTTATCATTGTTTTGACAAATCCGGTTGATGCCATGACCTATACAGTTTTTAAGGAATCCGGATTTCCCAAACATCGTGTGATCGGCCAGTCGGGTATTCTTGATACAGCCAGATTCCGGACTTTCGTTGCCCAAGAATTGAATCTTTCAGTGAAAGACATTACAGGATTTGTGCTGGGAGGGCATGGAGACGATATGGTGCCGCTTGTCCGGTATTCCTATGCAGGTGGAATTCCTTTGGAAAAATTGATTCCTCGCGACCGGCTGGATAAGATTGTGGAAAGAACAAGAAAAGGAGGCGGTGAAATTGTCAATCTGCTGGGCAATGGAAGTGCTTATTATGCACCGGCAGCCTCCCTTGTCGAAATGGTGGAAGCAGTTGTAAAAGACCAGAGGCGTGTTCTTCCTTCCGTTGCTTATTTGGAGGGGGAATACGGATTTAACGGCATTTATTTGGGGGTGCCGGCCATTCTTGGAAAAAACGGCATCGAACAAGTCATCGAGCTGGAACTGACCGAGCAGGAACAGACTGCTTTGGACAAGTCTGCAGCCTCTGTTCGTGAAGTTATGAAAGTCCTCGAGTAAATTCTAAAAAAACCAATCTTCTTTTGATTGGTTTCTTTTTTTTCCACAAGAAAAATGGTATGATGATTCACAATAAACTGATTTATCCCCGGAGGTGCTATGATTGTTATTGGGAAAAAAGCGTAAGCCTGGGCGGCAGATTGAGGAAATTACCAGTGGTGAAAAGTTTAAAATGACAGAAAAAATTGAGGATAAAGACCTTCTGTTGTACCTTGGTTTGACCAATGATGCCAATCCGCTGTATATCCAGCATGACTATGCTTCCCAAACCCCCTATGAAAAGCCGATTGTTCCATCTGTCCTGTTGACTGGAATGATCACATCAGCGGTTACCAAGTATTTGCCTGGAGCCGGTTCACACATTCTCAAACAGGAGATAGAGTTTATTAAACCCGTATACCATGATGCTGTTATTGATTTTTTATTTGAAGTGGCAGAGGTGAATGAGAGGGACCATACCATTACGATCCAAGTTCAGGGGACTGAGAGAGAACAAACTGTACTCATGGCCACCCTGCTTGTCAGTCCGCCATATCCGGCCGCTTTGTAAGCCCAACAAGCACCTTATTTTTGAGCTTCGACTATTGATAAATATGTAAAACGGCTGTGATGGTAAGTCAGTGTTGGCTGACTTTCCGTCACAGCTTTTATATTTTTAAATATTGAAACCTTTTTTCGAATGTTCCGTAATACATTATTAATAGTGATAGAGAAAAAGAGAAAGGATCGTGGGGAATGAGTTTAAAAAGGATTTATGCAGCGGTCGGAGCGGCAATAGCTGGGGTGATTCTCTTGTTCGTTTTGTTTACCTCATGGTATACGTTGGATGAATCAGACCAGGCGGTTATTTTGACATTTGGTAAGGCGGAAGAAACCGTAACTGACTCCGGACTGCATTTTAAGCTGCCCTGGCCAATCCAAAAGGTTGAAAAACTGGCCAAGGAAACGAAAAGTTTAGAATTTGGATATAAAGAAGGCGGAGATGAAGGTGAGCTGTCCGATGAAACTAAAATGATCACAGGTGATGAAAATATCGTGCTCGCTGACCTTGTGGTCCAGTGGAGAATTACGGACCCGAAAAAATACTTGTTTAATGCAGACAATCCGGAAGAGGTTTTGTACGATGCCACATCTGCCTCTTTAAGAAGTATTATCGGCAGTTCCAAAATTGATGATGCCCTTACATCCGGAAAAGCGGAGATTGAGGGGAATGTAAGGGAACTGCTGACCTCATTAATGGAGAAGTATGATGTGGGAATTTCGATTTTGGCTGTTAAATTAAAAGACGTGGAACTTCCCAACGAAGAGGTGCGCAGTGCATTTACAGCGGTGACGGATGCAAGGGAGACAATGAATACAAAATTAAACGAGGCCAAGAAGTATGAAAATCAACGGATGAATGAAGCCGAAGGGGAAAGGTCAGCCATTATCTCGAAAGCAGAAGGAGAAAAAGCGGCAAGGCTGGAAACGGCTAGAGGGGATGTGGCGGTATTTAACGAGCTGTATACAGAATATAAAAATAGCCCCGATGTCACAAGAGAGCGTTTAACGATCGAAACATTGGAGCAGGTCCTGCCAGGAACTGAAATTTATATAATGAACGATGATGGAAACACGATGAAGTATTTCCCGATCCGGACGATGGAAAAAGAAGCCCCAAAACCATCAGAAAACACGGAAGGGGATGAGTAAATGGATAAAAAGATAGTAGAATTTGAATCTCGTAAATCTTTGGAAGTGCAATGGCGGAAATATACCAGACTAGGTATCTTTTTGCTGATTTTAATCATCCTGCTGCTGTTGTTGTTATCCAGTTTATTCGTGGTCAAAGAAGGAGAATATAAAGTAATTCGCCAGTTTGGTGAAGTCGTCCGCATTAAGACTGACCCAGGGCTGTCCATGAAGGTTCCATTCATTCAAACGGTATCAACGCTTCCCAAATATCAAATGACGTATGAAGTTTCGCAGGCCGAGATCAACACAAGAGATAAGAAGAGAATCATTATTGATAATTACGCCTTATGGAGAATCACTGATCCGAAAAAAATGATTTCCAACGCACGTACTGTTGAGAATGCAGAATCAAGAATGGAAGAGTTCATCTATTCCGTGATACGAACGGAGCTCGGACAGCTGAATTATGATGAAATCATCAATGACGAAAAATCTTCACGTGGAAGCCTTAACGACAGAGTGACGGAACAAGTGAATGACCTTCTGGCAAAGGATCAATATGGAATCATTGTGACAGATGTACGCATGAAGCGTACGGACTTGCCGAACGAAAACGAAAACTCCGTCTACACCCGAATGATTTCAGAGCGTGAGTCAACCGCGCAGGAATACTTATCCAAAGGGGACGCCGAGAAAAATAGAATTATGGCTGAAACGGATCGTAAAGTCAGAGAAATGCTTTCTAAGGCGGAGGCTGATGCTGAAGTGATCCGCTCCGAAGGAGAAGGAGAAGCAGCTAAAATATACAATGAGGCGTTTTCAAAGGATCGCGAATTTTACCAGCTTTTCAGAACACTGGAATCCTATAAAAAGACCATTGGCGAAGATACAGTCATTATCCTTCCGGCTGATTCTCCTTATGCCAAGTTGTTAATGGGATATACGGAGTGATAAAGAGAAAAATGCCGGCCAGGAATGACTTCGTGCCAGTTTTCAGCAATACTTTTTTATGCTTGTCCCGACAACAAGCAGGTTGATTCATTGTAGGATTTGGTGGTCAGGCTTTTCATGATCTTATGCTATAATCGATCACCTTCACCGGGCTTGCCTGCCCGGTTTGTTATATAAACTTCTGGGGGAATATACAATGAATAAGATCCTTTTGCACATCGAGGGGCTGGCAGTATTTGCTTTAAGCATGTATGTTTATGGGCAAAATGAATTCAGTTGGGTATGGTTTTTCCTGCTGTTGCTGGTTCCTGATATTTCTATGCTTGGATATGTAGTCAATCGTAGATTTGGTGCCATGCTCTATAATCTATTCCATACATATACATTGGCCATTTTGATCGTCCTGTGCGGATTGGTTTTATCCAGTTCTCACCTGCTCGGAATCAGTATGATCTGGACAGCACATATAGGTATGGATCGAATGCTGGGTTATGGCCTAAAGTATCCCGCATCTTTTAAAGACACACATCTCAATCGAGTATGATCAGCAAGGCTTCCTTCGATGGGAGCCTTTTATCATGAGAGAACCGCCCAATATCCCTCTCTTTTTTTCACTTTCAGGTATACACGTGCTAGAATAATACTATCAGGCAAGCCGAAAATGAGTTTGCTGAGGAGGTAATTTTGCTTGGGAACAAATAAGAAAAAATTAATGCTGATAGACGGAAACAGTGTGGCATACCGGGCCTTTTTTGCATTGCCGCTGCTCCATAACGAAAAAGGTGTTTTTACTAATGCAGTGTATGGCTTTACAACCATGCTGATGAAGGTGCTGGAGGAAGAGAAACCCACACATATTCTAGTTGCGTTTGATGCAGGAAAAACTACGTTTCGTCATGAAACATTCAAAGAATATAAAGGCGGCCGCCAAAAGACTCCCCCGGAGCTTTCAGAACAGTTTCCTTATTTAAGGGAATTACTCGACGCCTACGGGATTAAACGGTATGAACTGGAAAATTATGAAGCCGATGATATTATCGGCACGCTTGCAGTCCAGGCGGAGAAAGACGGTTATGAAGTAAAAGTAATTTCCGGTGATAAGGACTTGACTCAGCTGAGCACGGAGCATGTTACTGTAGGAATCACCAGAAAAGGCATTACAGATATCGAAAACTACACACCTGAACATATTAGGGAAAAGTATGGGCTGACACCCGAACAGATTATTGATATGAAAGGACTTATGGGGGATGCTTCCGATAATATTCCGGGGGTTCCGGGCGTGGGTGAAAAAACCGCGATTAAACTGCTGAAGGAATTTCACACGGTGGAACAACTGCTGGAATCCATTGATAAAGTCAGCGGCCCCAAGCTGAAGGAGCGCCTGACAGAATTCAAAGATCAAGCGTTAATGAGCAAGGAGCTTGCCACGATTTCGGTTCAAGTCCCTCTGGACGTTAAGTTAGACGAGCTGGTGTATGAAGGGTATGATCCGGCTGAATTAAGATCTCTCTTTAAAGATCTGGAATTTAATTCTCTCCTAGAAAAGCTCGAAGGCGGGGAAGAAGACACGGACAGGATGCAGGAAAATGAAACGGTTGAATTTCAAACAGTCCAGGAAATTGACGACCATTTATTTACCGGCGAGATGGCGTTATATGTAGAAATCATTGATGATAACTATCATACATCCCCCATTATCGGATTTGGGCTTTCGAGTAAAAAAGGAAACGTATTTCTTCCTGCGGAACTTGCCCTTCAATCAGAAGCATTTAAACAATGGGCCGAAGATGACAAAATGAAAAAATGGGTGTATGACGGAAAACGTTCAATCGTCTCTTTAAAAAGGCAGGGAATTGAGTTAAAGGGAATTGACTTCGACCTTCTGCTCGTATCATATTTGTTGAACCCTTCTGAATCTACCACTGACTTTGCAGGTGTTGCACGGCGTCACAATTACAGAAATGTACAGACGGATGAGGCTGTGTATGGAAAAGGTGCAAAGAAAAAAGCCGCAACAGGAGATGTACTGGCGGAGCATTTGGCGAAAAAGGCACTGGCCATTGCTTCATTGTACAAACCATTGCTGAAAGAACTGGAAAAGAACGAAATGCTCAACCTGTTTTACGACCTGGAACTCCCTTTGTCGTTTATATTGGCTGAAATGGAATATACGGGCGTCAAGGTGGATACAGGCCGCTTAGAGGAAATGAAAGCAGAGATGGCTGAACGTCTTGATCAGATAGAAAACAAAATCTACGAGATGGCCGGAGAAAAGTTTAACATTAACTCACCAAAACAGCTTGGCGTTATATTGTTTGAAAAGCTTGGGCTTCCCGTAATCAAAAAAACCAAAACCGGTTACTCAACAGCTGCAGATGTATTGGAGAAACTGGCGCCCGAGCATGAAATCATTGAAGAAATTCTCCATTACAGACAGCTGGGGAAATTGCAATCCACTTATATTGAAGGCCTTTTGAAAGTAGTTCACAAAGATACACGGAAAGTCCACACCCGCTTTAATCAGGCTTTGACACAAACCGGCAGATTGAGCTCTACAGACCCCAACTTGCAGAACATTCCAATTCGCCTGGAAGAGGGGAGGAAAATTCGCCAGGCCTTTATTCCTTCACAAGAGGGCTGGGTGATGTTTGCAGCGGACTATTCACAGATTGAACTAAGGGTACTTGCCCATATCGCAGCTGACGAAAAGCTGGTGGAAGCTTTTAAAGAAGACATGGATATTCATACGAAAACAGCTATGGATGTGTTTCATGTCAGTCAGGAGGATGTAACGCCGAATATGCGACGGCAAGCGAAAGCCGTAAACTTCGGGATTATTTACGGGATCAGTGATTACGGCCTTTCCCAAAACCTTGGAATTTCCCGAAAAGAAGCAGGAGTGTTCATTGACAGGTATCTTGAAAGCTTTCCGGGCGTCCGTAACTATATGAAAGACATTGTCATGGAAGCCAAACAACACGGCTATGTGTCTACGTTGCTTCATAGGAGAAGATATCTGCCCGAGATCAACAGCCGGAATTTTAATCTGAGAAGCTTTGCAGAAAGAACAGCGATGAATACGCCAATCCAGGGAAGCGCAGCAGATATTATAAAAATAGCGATGATTCACATGGCAGACAAGCTTCAGAAAGAGGGGCTGCAGGCACGTTTGCTGCTTCAGGTTCATGACGAACTGATATTTGAAGCGCCGAGGGATGAAATAGAGAAGCTCAAAGAGATTGTTCCGGATGTAATGGAACATGCATTGGAACTGAAGGTTCCCCTAAAAGTGGACTATGCATATGGTCCATCATGGTATGATGCCAAATAAATCAACAACAGTGTAACATCAGGGAGTGAGGACATGCCGGAATTGCCTGAAGTGGAAAATGTGAAAAGGTCGCTGCTTCAATTGGTGAGGGGGAAGACCATTCAATCGGTTACAGCCGGCTGGCCGAAAATTATTAAGTATCCCCTTGAACCAGAACAGTTTTATGATGCATTACGGGGCCAATCCATCTTGGATATTCAACGAAAAGGAAAGTTCCTTATATTTGTTTTAGACGAATATGCCCTTGTCTCCCACCTCCGGATGGAGGGTCATTATAGTTTCCATCACATGGAGGAAAAGCCGGACAAGCATACACATGTCATTTTCCGTTTTACTGATGGGACTCAAATGCGCTATCGGGATGTTCGGAAGTTCGGCACAATGCACTTGTTCAAAAAAGGGACAGAAGTTCATGAATTGCCTTTGTCAAAACTCGGACCCGAGCCTTTTTCAGCGGACTTTTCACCGTCATACCTGAAAACCCGGCTGCAAAAAACAGATCGGATCATCAAGGCGGTTTTATTGGATCAGACTGTTGTCGCAGGGCTTGGCAATATTTATGCGGATGAAGTACTGTATCAGGCAAAAGTCCATCCGGAAAGAAGAGCTAAAACGCTGACCGATGAAGAGATAGAAAGGCTCAGCCAAGCCATAATCTCCATATTGGAAGACTCCATTGCATCAGGAGGCAGTTCTGTGAACACGTATATGAACTCCATGGGCTTGAGCGGGACCTATCAGAACAAACTGAGAGTCTATGGACGGGATGGGGATGCCTGCCCGGAATGCGGGACCACTCTTGAAAAGATGAAAGCTGCCGGCAGGGGGACGCATTTTTGTCCAGCTTGCCAATCTTGAGAAACGACGCCATCTGTTTGAATATTTATTAATAATCAAAAGACCGGGTTTCTTCCTCGATCACAACTTGAGCGATATTTATACGGCAGTCATGCAATTTAACCATCGGCAAGCATCCTTCATATGATGCATTAGCGCAGATTGAAGGGGAAGGAGCTTGCTGATGGGACATATGATTTCACTATTAGTATTAGCAGCTGCTATCAGTCTCGACAGTTTTGGTGCCGGATTGGCATATGGAGTAAGGAAGATCAAAATTCCACTAAAATCTATTGTAATCATTGCGCTGTGCACCGCTTTGTCGCTTGGAACAGCGATGTTTTTCGGACAGCTGATTCAAGGGTTCCTTGCGCCGGAAACGGCCAGTCGAATTGGGGGAGCGATCCTCATTGCCATCGGCGGTTGGGTTATTTTTCAATTCTTTAAATCCGAAAAGGAACACCACGGTTATCAGGAAAAAGTTGAATTTAACTGGGAAATTAAATCTCTGGGAATTGTCATTCATATTTTAAAAAAACCAACAAGGGCAGATTTCGACTCCTCAGGAACCGTCACGGGGGTAGAAGCCTTCATGTTGGGTACTGCTCTTTCCCTTGATGCATTTGGGGTAGGGATTGGAGCAGCCATGCTTGGATTCAGTCCCTTTATTTTATCGGGGGCTGCGGCCATGATGGGCGGTTTATTTTTGGCCTGCGGGATCAAGTTTGGCGGATTATTTGCCCATATTCAGGCTGTACAGAAATTTACTTTTTTCCCGGGACTGATCTTAATTATTATTGGACTTTTAAAAATGTAAATGAAAGAGGCAAATCATATGGCATTCATTGCGGGATTAACCGGCGGTATTGCAAGCGGAAAAAGTACTGTTTCCAGGCTCTTTGAAAAACGGGGCTTTACGATCGTTGATGCTGATATCGCAGCAAGAAAAGTAGTAGAGCCCGGTGAAAAAGCTTTATCAGCCATTGTAAAAGAATTCGGCAAAGATATTCTTTTGGAAGACGGGATACTGAATAGAGGCAAACTGGGATCTATTGTTTTCCGGGATGAGGAAAAACGGAAAAAGTTAAATGCCATTGTTCACCCGGCTGTCCGCAAAAAAATGAAAGAGTGGCAGGAAAACGCGATTCAAGCAGGGAAGCAAACGGTTATTCTGGATATTCCACTGCTGTTTGAAAGTAATTTAACCCATATGGCTGATAAAACCATCGTTGTATATGTAGACGAACACACACAATTGCAACGCCTGAAGGAGAGAAACCATTTTACCGAAGAAGAAGCCATGTCCAGAATCTCTTCACAAATGCCGTTAAGGAAAAAAGTAGAACTGGCGGATGCCGTGATTGATAACAATGGCACTATAGAACAAACAGAAGAACAGGTGGAGCGTCTGATCAGAGAATGGAAAATGAAGCCGTAAAAAGGAGCGAATATCCGCTCCTTTTTTGGTTAATTTAAAAGAAAACCCTAAATATGTTTAGCTGCAGACGGCAGGGGCTCGAGGTCGCTTCAGAAAAACCATGAAGGCAAACAGCGCCTTCCTTGATTTTCCTCCAGCGCTTGTCGCCCCTATGCGGCCGTCTTGCGCTTTTCGAGTGTCCAGCTGCAGCGCCTAGCCCCTCGAGGTCATAAGCCAATCGCAGCTGAAGGCAAAGAACGCCTTCATTCTGCGCTCGTCTTATGCTTGTCGGGGCTGAGCCAGGCGCTTCCG